>JAISEJ010000151.1 GCA_031264155.1 Tannerella sp.
TGAGTTTCATGCAACATAGACAATATCAGACTGCTAAATGCCAATTTCGGACAGCGTTTATTTCTGTTTGGCGTATCCCCGGAGGGGGTACGATTTGGGTTATGAATTTTGTCCGTTTCTGCCTGTTTCCTGACTTCCGCCGAAGCCTGAAATGATGACTGAATTTATTTATTTCGCTATTTTTTAACATCTTGTCTTACTTGTGTGCTTCTTTGTCTGCATATCCCTATTTAGGGAGTTAGAGAGAGAAGCAGGTGTTATTTATATATATAGGTACGGGCGCACACATACGCGCGAGACTTTACAAAGAAATAAATTCAAAAAAAACCATCCCCCGGTTTTATCCGTTCCTGTTCCGAACACAGGTTAAATAATATTAAGAGTTGCGGCGAGGCTGATTTTTTTATATTCTTTTGTTGTTTATAAAAAAAATACGTTATATTTGTGGCGCGTATTTATGGATAGTGCGTATTTATAACTCTTTTTCACATGATTATTGGTGCAAGAAAATATTCGTCCTGTTTTGAGTTAATTAACATCTTTATGTTGATTAACTCCGATTATTTGTTAGAGAGAGAGAGAGAGAGAGAGAGAGAGAGAGAGAGAGAGAGAGAGAGAGAGAGAGAGAGAGAGAGAGAGAGAGAGAAGCAGGTGTATATATTTATATAGGTACGGGCGCACACATACGCGCGGGACTTTACAAAGAAATAAATTCAAAAAAAACCATCCCCCGGTTTTATCCGTTACTGAACTTTTATCCGGTGCCAGGGACTTTCTGTCGGGTGCCAGAGACTTCATGTCGGGTGCCAGAGACTTCATGTCGGGTGCCAGAGACTTCATGTCGAGTGCCAGAGACTTTCTGTCGGGTGCCAGAGACTTTCTGTCGAGTGCCAGAAACTTTCTGTCGGGTGCCAGAGACTTTCTGTCGAGTGCCAGAGACTTCATGTCGGGTGCCAGAGACTTTCTGTCGGGTGCCAGAGACTTTCTGTCGAGTGCCAGGGACTTTCTGTCGAGTGCCAGAGACTTCATGTCGGGTGCCAGAGACTTCATGTCGGGTGCCAGAGACTTCATGTCGGGTGCCAGAGACTTCATGTCGGGTGCCAGAGACTTCATGTCGGGTGCCGGAGACTTCATGTCGGGTGCCGGAGACTTCATGTCGGGTGCCAGAGACTTTCCGGCGGGCGTCGGAGACTTTCCGGCGCCCGCCAGAGACCTTATAACTGCCGAAAAAAAACGTGCAATGCCATTTTGCAACGATTATGAATCATTATATTAATTACTAATTTTAAAAAATGGAAAGATTATGACACATGCAAAGCAACCATTATTTCCGCGAAAGGTCTCCGAAGCGGTCGCAGACCTGGATTCGAAACGGAAATATCTGAAATCAATCATGACCAGATTAGGCATTCCATCTGCCGAAATCAGCAGGATTGACACGGCGGTAAACGCTGTACTCGCAGCCAATACCATCGCGAGCGACCCCGATACGAGGACGAAACTCGATATCGCTAACCGTGACCTGGCCATCGAAACGGCGCAGGGTATTGAACGTAAAGTGATAGACTTTTACGTCGTCGGCAATCCGAATGCCACGGAGGTCGACTACGAAGCGCTGCGCATCCCGCAGTCCGGCCCGCATCCGCACCTGCCGGATCCGAAAGCTGCACCCGGAGTCCACCTTACATCAAAAGAACTGGCTATCATAGCTACGTTTTTCGACACCTCGAACGGACATCACGGCAAGCCCGACGGCGTACAGGCCATCGAAGTTTACCTCAAGGTTGGCGGCGAGCCGCCCGTCACCCCTTCCGAAATGACCGAGCGCAAGGTCGGCACATCTTCGCCGATGTACATACAGTTCGAGTTCGACCAGGAATTACAGATCGTCTATCTCGTCTTCCGCTGGGTTGGAACGCGCGGAACCTACGGCCCCTGGTCGGAAATTCACAAAATCGCCATCATAAGATGACGGCAGTCCGGCGCTTATGCCTGTGCGCGAAGCGCTGTCTGCCGGGCGATGCCGTCCCGACGGATTGCCGGATACCTGTAGAGACGCGAGGCGTCGCGTCTTTACAGATACCGGGTCGACCGTATTATGCGGTGGCGTGGGAACGCGGTGGCGTGGGAACATGGGGATGTGGTGGCGTAGGAACATGGTGGCATAGGGACGTGGGAACATGGGGACGTGGGAACATGGGGACGTGGTGGTGTAGGGGCGTAGCGTGCTACGCCCATTTCCGTTATAACCCCTCCGTTACAACATCCCCCTGGTACAACGTAAGTAAGGGCGTAGCGCGCTACGCCCTTACACAACACATAACACACAATACATACTACTCACTACACACTCTCATCGTCGAACATAGACTTTCCTGTAAAAAAGTTGGCGGGAAGCCCTGCGCGTAGAGACGCGAGGCCTCGCGTCTCTACAACAATTTTTCTGTTTTCATCCCACAAATCTTTGAATCATTGAACTTTTATATGATTATTTTTATGAAAAGAACATTATTACTTTTTATCGCCCTGCTGTTTGCCGCAACAGCGGTACGGGCGCAGGATTTTACGATCGGCAGCCTTTCTTATCGTGTGATTTCAGGCACTACTAATGAAGTTTACGTTTTTGCTGCCAACAAAAATATAACCGGGAATATCACGATTCCGGCAACCGTCACGTATGGAAATGTAACGTATAGCGTCACAAGGATCATTTCTTTCTATGATTGCAGCAGCCTGACTTCCGTTACAATTCCCAATAGCGTGACAGTGATTAATCAGCAAGCCTTCTCCGGTTGCAGTAGCCTGACCTCCGTCGTCATTCCTAATGGTGTGAAAAGTATCGAATATCAGACATTCTTTGGTTGCAGCAGCCTGACTTCCGTTACGATTCCAAATAGCGTGACAAGGATCGGAAACTCCTATTATAATAATGGCAAACTAGTTAGTCAGGGCCAAGTTTTCTACGGCTGTAGCAGCCTGACTTCCATTACAATTCCCAATAGCGTTACAAGAATTGAAGAACAAACCTTCTACGGCTGTAGCAACCTAGCCAAAGTAGAACTGCCCAATAGCTTGGAGGGTATCGACGTTGCGACATTCCGCGATTGTAGCAGTCTTATTTCTGTCACGATTCCCAACGGTATCACCTCCATCGGAAACAATGCTTTTACCAACTGCACGGGATTGAAATCGGTCGAGGTGAAATGGTTTGAGCCGCTGACCGTTTCAGCTACGATATTCAGCGGAGTTGATTTGAGCGGGATCAGACTGATTGTTCCCGTCGGGGTGAAAGCCGATTATCAGCGGGCGAATGTATGGAACAACTTCGGGAGCATCGAAGAGGCCGGATCTGGTACCGACCCGGACCCTGGCCCGGATCCTGATCCGGGTACTGATCCTGACCCCGGTCCGGGCGGGAGTGGCTTTGCCGGAGGCACGGGTACGGCGACCGATCCTTATCGGATTGCTACGGCGCAGCAGTTCGCCGGCCTGCGCGAATATCTGGGCCGGCAACATGCCGGGAAGTATTTCAAACTCACGAATAATATCAGCCTGTCTGCCGTCATCACGGCTGCTACGGGCTGGGAGCCGCTTGGAACCACCAGTTCGCCCTTTGCCGGACATCTGGACGGCGCGGGACATAAGGTAGCCGGCCTGTGGACAAACCGGACGACGAATGACTATACCGGTTTGTTCGGCGCCGTGGCGGGAAGCATCGAAGGGCTGGGCGTGGAGACCGACGGGGCAAGGGAAGGCGTGAAAGGCCGCAACTATACGGGATCGCTGGCCGGCAGCCTGCTGGCCGGAGGCAGTATACGCTACTGCCATGCCGCCGGCAACGTGTCCGGGACACTGTACGCGGGCGGTCTGACGGGCGGCAACAGCGGCAGCATCGCGGAGAGCTATGCGGACGTCGACGTCGCAGCGGCAAGAACCGGCAACGCGGTCGGCGGCCTGACGGGCAGCAGCAGCGGCTCCATCACGAACTGTTATGCCGTCGGCAGCGTGTCCGGGACGGGCAGCGACTTCGGCGGCCTGGCGGGCAGCCAGACAGCCGGCAGCATCACGACCAGCTATGCCGCGGGAGCAGTCACCGGCGGCGGCACAACCAGTGGCGGCTTAGTCGGACGGAAAAACGGCAACATCACAACCTGCTACTACCTGAAAGCGAGCAACAGTCAAAAAGGCGCAGGCAACTCCATCGCGGACGACCGGAACGTAACCGGCCTGACAGCCGACCGGATGACGTCGTCCGCCAGTTTCACCGGCTTCAATTTCAGCACTGTCTGGAACATCAACGAGGGACGGGGCTACCCGTTCCTGCGCAGCGCCGGCGTCCCCACGGCTAACGACGAACGCCCCACCGCAACGTCCCTGCAGGCATACGCGACAGACGGAACGCTGCACATCTGCGGCCTGACCACCGGCGAACGCTTCGACGTCCACAACATCCGTGGACAGGCGATCCACAGCAGCCGGGCAACCGGCGAGACGCAAGCCGTCGCGCTCCCGTCCGCCGGCGTCTACATCGTAACAACCGCCGGACAAAGCGTCAAAGTGATTTACCGGAAATAAAATATGATTATTCTTATGAAAAGAACATTATTACCTTTTATCGCCCTGCTGTTTGCCGCGACAGCGGTTCAGGCGCAGGATTTCACGGTCGGCGGCCTTTTTTATCGCGTGATTTCGAGAACGAATACGGTTTCCGTTTACGGTACGAACTATACAACCGGGAATATCACGATTCCGGCAACCGTCACGAGTGGATATGAAACCTATACCGTGGTCAATGTCGGCGACGGCGCTTTTCAGGATTGCCGCGGCCTGACTTCCGTTACAATCTCCGAGGGCCTGACAGGTATCGGCGACTATGCTTTCTCCGGTTGCGGCAGCATGACCTTCGTTACCATTCCCAACGGCATCGCAAGTATCGGTGACCGCGCTTTTCAGAATTGCATCAGCCTGACGTCCTTTACGATTCCCAATAGCGTGACAAGCATCGGCGGCGGCGCTTTCGCCGGCTGTACGGGCTTGCGAACGGTTGAAGCCAAAATGGTTCGTCCGCCAAGTATATCTCCCAATACATTTGACAGGGTAGACCTGAGCAAAGTCAAGTTAATTATACCCGGCGGCACAGCGTCAGCCTATCAGTCGGCAGGATGGACCGGTTTCGGAACAGTTGAAACGGATACGGACACTCCCGATCATTTTGTGATTGACGGCAACGGCGTATTAATCCAGTATACCGGCCCCGGCGGAGACGTTGTAATACCTAACGGCGTGAAAAGCATTGGAAGCTATGCATTCCAAAATAATGCCACAATAACCTCCATCTTCATTCCTAATAGCGTGATAAGTATCGGTAACAGTGCTTTCTGGAATTGCATCAGCCTGACTTCCATTACAATTCCTAATAGCGTGACAAGTATCGGTAGTGGTGCTTTTCAGAGTTGCGTTAGCCTGACTTCCATTACGATTCCCAATAGCGTGACAAGTATCGGTGAATGGGCTTTCTATAATTGTAGCAGCCTGACCTCCGTTACGATTTCTAATAGCGTGACAAGTATCGGTGAGCTTGCTTTCTATAATTGCAGCCGCCTGACCTCCGTTACGATTCCTAATAGCGTCACAAGTATCGGTGACTATGCTTTCTGGAATTGCATCAGCCTGACTTCCGTTACGATTCCCGGAAGCGTAACAGAGATTGGGGATAGGGCTTTTTCCGAATGTAGCAGTCTGACATCTATTACGGTAGATGCAGGGAATCCGTCTTATTCCTCAAATGGCGGCGTTTTATTCAATCGCGACAGGACTGCTTTGATTCAGTATCCCGGAGGGAAAACCGGCAGTTATACGATTCCCGGCAGCGTGACAGGTATTGGAGCTTCTGCTTTCGGATACTGCAGTCTGACATCCGTTACCATTCCCGGCAGCGTGACAGCGATTGGGTATATGGCATTTTCCGACTGTAGCAGTCTGACATCCATTTCAGTAGATGCAGGAAATTCATTTTATTTCTCGGACGGCGGCGTTTTATTCAATCACGACAAAACCGTTTTGGTTCAGTGTCCGGCAGGAAAAACCGGCGATTATACCATTTCTGGCAGCGTGACAGGTATCGGTAACTTTGCTTTCAGTTCTTGCGGTCTGACATCCGTTACCATTCCCGGCAGCGTGACAAACCTTGGAGGGGGTGCTTTTGGCAATTGCAGTAGCCTGACGGATGTGACCGTCGAATGGGCGATACCTCCTTCCATGTCAGCGATACTTGACGAGCATGGCTCTCCCGTTGCTTATGATATGTTTTATTCCGTGCCATTAGCTTCCGCAACCCTGCATGTCCCCACCGGTACAAAAGCGCTGTACGAAGCGGCTCCGGGCTGGCAAGATTTCGGAATAATCGTAGAATCCGGTGCAGTTGTTTCCGTTACCGGGGTATCGCTGAACACAGGCAGCAAAACCTTAAACGTAAACGAAACGTTCCAGTTGACGGCTACCGTTACGCCGTCGGACGCTACGAATCAAACCGTCAGCTGGACGTCGAGCAATACAGGCGTGGCAACGGTCAGCGCCTCCGGCCTGGTAGCGGCCAAATCGACAGGCACGACCACGATTACCGTAATCACCTGGGATGGCAACAAAACGGCAACCTGCAACGTAACCGTTATTCAAGGCACCGACCCGGATCCCGGTCCGGGGGGGAACAGCTTTGCCGGCGGCACGGGCACGGCGACTGATCCTTACCTGATTGCCACGGCGCAGCAGTTCGCCGGTCTGCGCGAATACCTCGGCCGTCAGCACTCCGGGACGTATTTCAAACTTGTGAACAATATCAGCCTGTCTGCCGTCATCACGGCTGCTACGGGCTGGGAGCCGCTCGGTACCGTCGGCTCGCCCTTTGCCGGACATCTGGACGGCGCGGGACATAAGGTAACGGGCCTGTGGACAAACCGGACGACGAGCGACTATACCGGTCTGTTCGGCGCCGTAGCGGGAAGCATCGAGGGATTGGTCGTAGAGACCGACGGGGCAAAGGAAGGCGTGAAAGGCCGCAACTATACGGGAGCGCTGGCCGGCAGCCTGCTGGCCGGAGGCAGCATCCGTTACTGCCATGCCGCCGGCAGCGTGTCCGGCTCGCTGTACGCGGGCGGTCTGACGGGCGGCAACAGCGGCAGCATCGCGGAGAGCTATGCGGACGTCGACGTCGCGGCGGCAAGAACCGGCAACGCGGTCGGCGGACTGACGGGCAGCAGCAGCGGCTCCGTCACGAACTGTTATGCCGTCGGCAGCGTGTCCGGTACGGGCAGCGACTTCGGCGGACTGGCGGGCAGCCAGACAGCCGGCAGCATCACGACCAGCTATGCCGCGGGAGCAGTCACCGGCGGTGGCGCAACCAGTGGCGGCTTAGTCGGACGGAAAAACGGCAGCATCACGACCTGCTACTACCTGAAAGCGGGCAACAGTCAAAAAGGCGCAGGCAACTCCATCGCAGACGACCGGAATGTGACCGGCCTGACAGCCGACCGGATGACGTCGTCCGCCAGCTTCGCCGGCTTCAATTTCAGCGCTGTCTGGGACATCAACGAGGGACAGGATTACCCGTTCCTGCGCAACACCGGCGTCCCCACGTCCAACGACGAACGCCCCACCACAACGCCCCTGCAGGCATACGTGACAGACGGCACGCTATACATCCGCGGCCTGACCGCCGGCGAACGTTTCGACGTCCACAACATCCGTGGACAGGCGATCCACAGCAGCCGGGCAACCGGCGGGACGCAAACCGTCGCGCTCCCGTCCGCCGGCGTCTACATCGTAACGACTGCCGGGCAAAGCGTCAAAGTGATTTACCGGAAATAAAAAACAGAATACAGTTTATTAATTTAATAATTCAACAATCCCATGATTAAGAAATTCAGTTATCTAATGATTCAACTGTCCGTTTATTCGGCATGTTGTCTGCTGTGCCTGCTGCCGTCTGTCCCGCTACATGCGCAACAGGTGGTGCTCAGCGCCGGCGGTAGCCTCTCGCAGGCTAACGCCACAGGCACCGTATCCATCGGCGAGGTGTTTACTAACGTTTACCTGTCGCCGGCATCGAACAGCCCTTCGCTCTCTTTCGGCGTCACGCGCCCCGCCACAAATGGCGAGATGGCGGATGCGAACGGCAATACCCCCGTAAACGTCGAAGCGACCATACAGGCGTCTTACGACTCGCCGACACAGTCGGTGCGCATCCGCTTCGGCGCGTCTGCCGGCACGCCGCGTACATGCAGGGTATATACCCTGAACGGATCCCTGTGGCGTACGTTTACGCCGGCGAACACTCCCGAAAGCGTCATTTCCCTGAACGGACTGGCGCAGGGCGTCTATCTGCTGCACATTACTGCCGGAAATGATTCGGTAACGGTAAAAGTGACTAAGCAATGAGTAAGAATCCTTTTTTTGAACATTTAATTTTAAATTCTCAATTTATGAAACAGACAGTATGTATTCTTGTATTGGCATTTGCAATGCTGGCGTCCGCCTTTGCGCAGGCGCCCCAGACATTCAGCTTTCAGGCTGTTGTGCGCGACCGCGACGGTAACTTAGTGAGTGAAAAAGACGTGACCGTGACGCTGGCTATCCTTCGCGGAAGTCCGTCCGGCGCGAAAGTGTATGAGGAAACGTTTTCCGCCCGGAAGACCGACCGGGCAGGCGTCCTGTCCCTGTCCGCAGGCATGGGAACACCAGTGTCGGGAAAGTTTTCCGATATCAAATGGAGTGAAGGACTGTTCTACGTAAAAACGTCGCTCCGCCTGCCCGGCGACGCACAAGCCTACGACATGGGCACAATCCAGCTGCTGAGCGTCCCGTACGCGCTCTATGCCGAAACGTCCGGCAACAGCGGTGGCGGTAGCGGCGACGGCTACTGGCAACCGGAATCCGGCGGCCAGACTATCTACACCAATAAAATGGTAAACATCAAAAACCAGAGAGGCAACAGCCTTGTCGAACTTTCACCGCAGGCCGGTTCGCAGGATGCCGGCTATGTAGGCGTGAATGCAAACAACAGCGTGAAGGCGGCGATAAGCTCGCTGGATCAGTCCGGCGCGATCCTGCTGTACGACCGGAACGGCGAGCCGCAGATCATGCTGAAGGCAGATCCGGACGACGGATTTGTCGCCGTGACTGACAGATACGGAGCGGAAGCGGATATCTACTCCCGAGGATTCGCCGGCTTTGACGAAAGAGGATACTGTTCCTTCCTGTTATACACCACGGACGCCGGCGGGCAGTTAGAGATGTTTGGCCAGAACGAGACTCCAAATGTCTTTATCGGCGGTACCAACGGAGATACAAATGCAGGCGGCGTCTTTACAAGAAACAGAAATGACGGAGACCTGGTTCGCATATCGCACCTGATAGATTATCCTTTCAACGGAGGTATCGAGATTTATGGCGCTGCCGGGCCAAAAGGAACGTTTTATGTGGCGCCAAATGGAAAATCCCAACTGTGGGTAGACGAGATTTACAATAACGACGGCACCCGTCTCTACTCCTCTACCGCGGACTATTCGCTTCGTACCCGCAGCGACGGCGGCGCCGACCCCTGCTACGTGACGGAGACGGGCGACAACCAGCTGATCGTGCGCGGTACGGCTACGCTGCAAAACGGGTCGTATACCGTCACCCTGCCCGCCGAGGCCGCCTCGAAGATACAGGAACAGACGCTGACCGTACAGCTTACGCCGCGCTCCGCCGCCTCGAAAGGGCTGGCGATAGTAGACAGTCAGGCCGGCTCGTTCACGGTCGCCGAACTGATGTCGGGCGACGGGTCGTATGCGTTCGACTGGACGCTGACCGCCCTCCGCCGCGACGACCCGGAACTGAGAAGCGGCGGGCTTGAAATATCGGGCGCCGAGGTCGAACTGGCCGGTCCATCGAAATTGAAAACGAAAGCATCCGCGCCGCGCATGCTCAGACAGGCGCTTCCGGAAAGCAAGGAGTGAGATAATCATAAATAAAATTTTACAATCAACAATTTATTAACTTTTAAACAGACAACAAAATGAACAAGTATTTAATTGTATTGGCAATGATTACGGTATACGTAATCGCAGGGAACGCGCAGGAAAGCAGTATGGAATCTGCAAAAGGCGGTTTGTCGCTGGAAGTCGGATTTTCTCCCTTGGATGTGGAAGGAAATAATATCCAGCTTCAGAACGAGCAGCTCCGGTTGATCTATTCGGTTTCCGACAAAATCGGGATTCGTCTGGGAATAGGATTCAACACCAGTACGGAATCTGATGACAATGGCCTGCCCAGCGACGAATGGATGGAGACAACCTCGAAAACCTCGCGTATTGCATTTTCGCCGGGTATCATCTACAGTTTTGCAGGAACGGAAAAGCTGATGCCCTACCTCGGTGCGGAAGCGATCATTGCGGCCAAATCCGCAACCACCATCGCAGAAGCGAAAGACTTCAAGCAGGAGATAAGGAATGAGGGAGACCTGTTCAACACGTTTGGCCTCGGCGTATTCAGCGGCTTCAACTATTATTTCGCCGAGAGGCTGTATATAGGTGCGGAAGTAGGCCTTGCGTTCGAATACAAATCGTTAAAGAACACGATCATCGAAACAACCACCGGCGGCCGCACGGAAACGGTAGAACCGAAAAACACCGGAACCCGGACAACGCTTGGTACGGTCGTCACGCCATCCCTGCGCCTGGGCTGGAGGTTCTGAGTATCTTTAAAACAGTATTCTATAAGTTCTAAGTCAGCCGAACTTTGAATATGGACAACTATTCCGGGCTATGTGTAAATTCTTCGAGTTCCGCACATAGTCCGGATTAATAATATTCATGACGCAAAGTTGCTCTTTTTGCATTTACCCATGCGATTCGTTATAAAGCCCATTTTTCATTATGATTGAAATTTTTTTGTACAGACCCGATAAATGATTACCTTTGTCCCCAAACTTGTTGTTATTAAAAGGGAATGGAGAAATTATATTTTTTTAGTCTGGCCAGTGGTAGTAGCGGTAATTGCTATTATCTTGGGATGCCGTCTTACGGCATCCTGATTGATGCCGGTATAGGTGTGCGTCAGATAAAAAAGATTCTTAAAGAACGTGGTGTTGAGTTTGAAAAAATACAAGCGATATTGATAACGCATGATCATGCCGACCATATAAAATCGGTGGGTTATCTGGGTGAATCTTTGAATATTCCGGTATATGCAACGGAAGCGGTTCATGCCGGAATACGCAAGAGCCGTTATGTGGAAGAGATTCTTGTTCAATCGCGTCGTGTGATAGAGAAAGAGAAAACTTTTATGATACGTGATTTTAATGTTACTGCTTTTGAAGTTCCCCATGACAGTAGCGATAACGTGGGATATTCGATCGTATACGGAGAGCATACATTTGTTATTGTGACGGATGTAGGTCATATCACGGATACGATAAGCAGATATGCTTGCAATGCGAATCATTTGGTTCTTGAAGCCAATTATGATGTAGAAATGCTGACCTCCGGTACGTATCCGGTTTTTTTGAAAGAACGCGTATCAAGCGGCTCCGGACATTTGAGTAATCATGATGCAGCCGAGTTCTTGGCTCTGAATTATTCTCCTAAACTTAAAAATATCTGGCTGTGTCACCTTAGTCGTGATAATAATCATCCGGAATTGGCCTATAAAACGGTTGATTTTCGATTACTTCGGGAAGGTATAAAGGTTGGAAAAGATGTATCGTTGTCTGTATTGAAAAGAATGACGCCTTCGGACGTATATGAGTTTGACGCGGAGGTGAAGAAGTGATGTTTTTTTCAAATATCAAGGGAAATTGCTTATTTTGTCGTAATTTTGTCCCGTCAAAAGGCAAAAAGACGTGAATCGTTATTTTATTTATCTTGCATACAATGGGGCTTGTTATTGCGGCTGGCAACGTCAGCCGAACGGCCGGAGTGTACAGCAATGTCTGGAGGAAGTTCTTTCTACCGTGTTGCGGCAAGTTGTTTCCGTTGTTGGCGCCGGCAGGACGGATGCCGGTGTTCATGCCCGTATGACGGTTGCTCATTTCGATACATTCGAGGCGGTGGCGGATTTGTCTCAATTGACGGATAAACTGAACCGGATGTTACCTAAAGATATTGCCGTATATAAAATAGTTGCCGTCAACAAAACCGCTCATGCGCGATTCGACGCACTTTCGCGTACATATAAATATTTTATCACAGACCGGAAAAATCCGTTTGATTACGGATGGACTTGTCGCATGTCATTGCGTAATATTCATTTTGAGAGGATGAACGAAGCCTGTAAAATTTTGTTTGATTATTCGGATTTTACCAGCTTCAGTAAACTGCATACGGATGTTAGGACGAATAACTGTCGTATTCTGGAAGCGTCGTGGAGTCGGGACGGAGAGACATGGATATTTACGATACGGGCGGATCGTTTTTTGCGCAATATGGTCAGGGCTATTGCCGGCACGTTACTGGAGGTAGGGCGTGGTAAAATCACGGTGCAGGATTTCAGGCATATAATAGAAGCAAGAGACAGATGCAGAGCCGGGGCATCAGTTCCTGCCGAAGGGCTTGCGCTGGTTGATGTCACATATCCGAACAGTATTTTTGTTAATTATTAGATATTGAACGAATGGTTACATGGGTTTTATTTGCATTTTTATCAGCATTTTTGTTAGGGTGTTATGATATATGTAAGAAGATGTCGCTGGATAATAATGCGGTGATACCCGTTTTGTTTTTTAATACGTTGATATCCGGTCTTATTTTTGTTCCGTTTATATTACTGTCATACACTACAAATGTGCTGGATGAAACCCTGTTTCACGTTCCTCATGTGTCATTGAAAATGCATGGTTTGGTGATGGTGAAGTCTTTTATTGTGATAACATCATGGATTGCAGGATATTTGTCGGTGAAAAATCTGCCATTGACAATTACAGGGCCGATAAAAGCGACACAACCCATCATTACACTTATCGGAGCCTTGCTGATTTTTGGCGAGCGTCTGAATTTGTATCAATGGATTGGGGTTCTGCTGGCTATATTGTCTTTTTATATGTTGTCGGCTTCCGGAAAAAAGGAAGGGATTCGTTTTTCGCACAACAAATGGATTTATTATGCCGTTTTGTCTATAATAATGGGCGCTATCAGCGGGTTATATGACAAATATCTTATGGGATTTTCGGATGTTATGACTGTACAGGTCTGGTCGAATATCTATCAACTTTTAATCATGATTCCCATACTGCTGCTGTTATGGTATCCGGGACGAAAAATGACAACTCCCTATAAATGGAAATGGAGTATTTTTTTTGTGTCTATGTTCCTTGTTATGGCTGATTGGGTTTATTTTTATGCACTGGGATTCCCGGATGCAATGGTATCGATCGTATCCATGATACGTCGCAGTAGCGTACTTGTTACATTCATGGCCGGAGCCGTGTTCTTTCATGAAAAGAACTTAAAAAACAAAGCATTTGATTTATTATTGGCGTTATTAGGGATGATTTTCTTATATTTGGGGACGAGATAAAGCTATATTTGTTATGAAACGATTGATTTTTAGTTTATTGTTTATTTCCGGGACATTCTGCTCCTTTGCGCAGCGTATGGAAGAGTTATTTATAAAGATGCCGGAGGGTATTGTCATTCAGTTGGAAGAAGCATGGCGGAAAGACCTTGTGGACTTGTACAAATCCGGTAAAGCCGCTACGTTGGAAAATATGATGCAGGGACGGTCTACCTTGTTGAAACTTACGGATAACTATTTGCTATTGCAGTCTACGGAGTGCAGTACGGTAGAAATGAAACTTTTACCGCTTGTCAATAATACATATATAATATGTATGATAACGACCGTCAGCGCTCCCGTTGCGGATAGCCGCGTCGATTTTTATACGACGGACTGGAGCATTTTGCCTACCGGAGAGTTATATACTCCGGTAACAGCGGACCGGTTCCTGAAAGATGACATTGATCATTCTTCCATAGCCTTTTCCGATGCCAATGCCCTGTTGGATATTTTTCTGGTGAAATACAGTCTTGATGCGGACAATAATACGTTGACGGCAGAGTATACGACGCCGCTTTATCTTGACGAAGAAAGCCGGCGGAAAGTTGTGCCGGTACTGAAAGATGTACCGAAAATATATGAATGGAAATTAAGTCGTTTTGAATAAATAAATTTTGTGATAATTATTTTTAACAATAAAATATCCGTTTATTTATATTTCAAACGTTACTTTTGTGAGTTATTGCTAAATAAAATAAGAATGAGAACTATTTTACAGGTTGGTTGTTTGATCTGGTTTATCATATCAGGATTTTCGGCGTCGGCTTATAATGCTGAAGAGACAGCTAAAATGCGCAGGTTTCTTTTGCAGGAATCGGCGGAAGCGGGAGTGAAAAATTATCAGCAATTAGGCATAGAAAGCATGGATGATATAGACTGGGGGCTTGTCACAGGTTTAACTTGGAATAGCAAAACCCTTTCATTGGAAAGATTAAACTGGCCGAACAAAAAACTTTCCGGTGATATGGATTTTAGCGAATTCCGGTATCTGCAATATTTATATTGTGACTTCAATGAGATAAAATCGGTGGATCTTACAGGCGCCGTTTCGCTGAGGAGTTTAGACTTTTATACAAACAATCTCGAAGTTATCGACGTGACGACATGTCCTGATTTAAGTTTTTTGCGTGTTACGTATAACAACATTAAGGAAATAGATTTATCGAATAATCCGGGACTTACATTTATTTGCTGCACCGGCAACAAGGTCGGATCGTTAGATTTTTCCAATAACAGTAAATTAGAAACTGTCTATTGTATAGGGAATGAACTTTCGTATCTGAATGTGCAAAATTGCCCCAGAGTGAAAGAATTATTATGCTCGGATAATCATCTGACGGAATTGGATATTTCGAACAAGGAACGTTTATTTGATTTTACATGTGCGAGAAATGACCTGTCGAAGCTGAATGCAGTCAACTGTCCCGCGTTGCTGAGTTTTAATTGCAGCAAGAACGACTTGGAGGCGCTGGACTTATCGGGATGTACGGCTTTACATTCCGTTATATGTGATAATAACAGACTGAAAGAGATAAATTTAACTGACTGTTCGTTGCTCGAAGAATTTTCTTGCAATCAAAACGCTTTGGATTCTTTGATGCTGCCGGAAAGTTCGCCTTTGCATATTTTGAGATGTAGAAGTAATAACATGGATTTTCATACTTTGCCACCTGTATTGCCGACATATACCGAATATATATATTATCCGCAAAATGATAGAAACGTAGAAGCTATGATAGATAGCGTGGATTTCAGTTCCTATTATGAATTGGATGGGATTACTTCGAAATATGACTGGCGCGACGGTGTTCGCTGGCTTCATCCCGAAATGAAAGAAGATGGCGTTTTTGCCTTTGATGAATCTTATGTTGGAAAAGAATTAGTGTGTGGAATCGAAAATAGTACGTTTCCTGTCTTGTTTCTTCGTTATTATGTAACAATGAAAAGTCGGGACGTGGCAAACTGGCCGCTTCCGGATGCATCTCCTGCCTATTCCGTTTATGCGGACGAAGGCTTTGTGCATGTCGTTACGAAATCTCCTGCCGATGTCACCGTATACGCCTTGAGTGGCGCACTTGTTTATTCCGGAAATGCAGAAGAGGGACGTACCGATATTCCGCTGAGGCGTGGAATGTATGTTGTAACTGTTCGGGGCGAAGCCGGTTATAAGGTGTCTGTCCGGTAATTTCATAATGGCATAATATTTGTGGCATCTCTCGTTGAATGATGAAAAAAACGAAAATTGGAAAAGGTTTCAAATATGATGAGAAATAATTATACAAAAAGACTTGTCGATGTAATTGAATATAGCCGTGAGGAAGCATCAAGACTTCAGAACAGTTATATCGGGATGGAGCATCTGATGCTTGGCCTTATTCGTGAAGGCGAAGGTAAAGCATGTCGGATTTTGCGTTCTATGGATGTTGACATATTGGAATTAAAGAGATTTATAGAGAATGAAGTGCGGAATATGCTGGATCCTGCGGTAAATACTTCATTGAACGATATAGTGATAAGCAAGACGGCGGAACAGATATTGCGCTTGAGTATGCTCGAAGCGCGCCAGTTGAAAAATGTGCAGACCGGAACGGAGCATCTGCTACTATCTATGCTGAGAGAAAAAATTAATATTGTTACGGAATACCTCGAAGGAATGGGTATCACTTACCGGATGATATATGACAGGATTGCAAATGATCATTTTATCGGCGAATTGTCGAATGGCGCTCCGGAACGGTCGGAAGACCGTTATGAAGGTATAAGTGACGGTTATACGGACAATGATGATGACGACGACGAAGACAATTTCAGTCCGTCTTCGAAAAAAAGTTCTTCCGGATCTTCGTCGGGAAGCAGTAGTACGGTTCAATCCGTCAAATCTAATACCGACACGCCGGTAATAGATAATTTCGGTATGGATCTTACACGTGCGGCGGCCGAAGGACGCTTAGACCCTATTGTAGGCCGTGAGCGGGAAATAGAGCGTTTGGCGCAGATCTTGAGTCGGCGCAAAAAGAATAATCCGATACTTATCGGTGAACCGGGTGTCGGGAAATCGGCGATTGTCGAAGGACTGGCTTTGCGTATCGTGCAACATAAGATTTCCCGTGTTTTATTTGATAAGCGGGTCGTAAACTTAGATATGGCGGCGATTGTGGCGGGAACTAAATACAGGGGACAATTCGAAGAACGTATAAAAGCCATTCTTAATGAGATGTCTAAAAATCCGAATGTTATTTTGTTTATAGACGAAATACATACGATTGTAGGCGCCGGTTCGGCATCCGGTTCGATGGATGCTGCAAATATGTTGAAGCCGGCTTTGGCGCGCGGTGAAATACAATGTATCGGCGCTACGACACTGGATGAATACCGTAAAAATATAGAGAAAGACGGCGCCTTGGAACGTCGCTTCCAAAAAGTGCTTGTTGACCCTACAACAATGGAAGAAACGTTGCAGATACTGCGTAATATAAAAGACCGTTATGAAGATCATCATAATACATGCTATACGGATGGAGCGCTTGAGGCTTGCGCTAAGTTGACGGAACGTTATATCAGTGATCGCAATTTCCCGGATAAGGCGATAGACGCCATGGATGAAGCAGGTTCGCGTATGCATATTTCCAATATTGTTGTGCCGCCGTATATCGAAGAATTGGAAAGACAAATAGAGACGGTAAAGGATGAGAAGCAGGTGGCGGTGAAATCTCAAAACTTCGAACTGGCTGCAAGTTTCCGGGATAGAGAGCGGCAATTACTTTCGGAACTGGAAAATGCGAAGGAAAAATGGGAACGCGAAATGCAGGAACATCGTGAGACGGTAGATGAGGATAAAGTGGCGGAGGTTGTTGCGATGATGTCGGGCGTTCCCGTACAACGGATTGCAAAGACTGAAAATGTACGCTTGCTGGAAATGGAAGATATTCTCAAACAGAAAGTGATTGGTCAGAATGATGCGGTATATAAGATTGTGAAAGCGATACAACGAAACCGTATCGGGTTGAAAGATCCGAACAAGCCGATCGGGACATTTATGTTTCTAGGTCCGACGGGCGTCGGTAAGACATATCTTACGAAAGTGCTCGCCGAATACTTATTTGGATCCGCCGATTCGCTGATACGTATAGATATGAGTGAATACCTTGAGAAATTTGCCGTATCGCGGCTGATCGGTGCGCCTCCGGGGTATGTGGGTTACGAAGAAGGCGGTCAGTTGACCGAGAGAGTGCGTCGTCGCCCGTATTCTGTTGTGTTGCTCGATGAAATGGAAAAAGCGCATCCGGATGTGTTCAACTTGTTGTTGCAGGTGCTTGACGAAGGCCATCTTACGGATAGCCTTGGCCGTCATGTAGATTTCAAAAACACGATATTTATCATGACCTCAAATATAGGAACGCGACAATTGAAGGATTTCGGACGTGGCATCGGGTTTCATCTGCAGGGGAATGACGACGTCGATAAGAGTTTTGCACATAGCGTAATACAAAAGGCTTTGAATAAGGCATTTGCTCCCGAGTTTATCAATCGTGTAGATGATATCGTGATATTTGACCCGCTTGAGAGAGAATCAATAAACCGTATTATAGAGATTGAATTGAAGAAAGTGTTTGAACGTATCGGTCAGGTCGGATACCATATTAATCTGACAACTGCCGCCAAAGATTTTATCGCGTCTAAAGGCTATGACGTTCAGTTTGGCGCCCGTCCGTTGAAGCGCGCTATCCGGAAATATATTGAGGACGAATTGGCAGATGTCATTATCAGGGAAAAAGTGGAAGAAGGTAGCACGGTAATGTTCGATTATGATAAGGAAAGCGATAAGATTATGCACTCCGTATCGCTATCCGAAGATTAAATAGCAGGATTGTAAGCGACAAAATGTCAGGCATTGCATGTCTGGCATTTTTTTTGCTTTTGGGATGTTGGAAAAAATTAATCTAAAACAAATAAATATGGCAAAAAAAGAGACTAAACAAGGTAATATCGGGGTTACGAGTGAAAATATATTCCCGGTAATTAAGAAATTTTTATACAGCGATCACGATATTTTTCTGCGTGAGATTGTTTCTAACGCGGTCGACGCAACACAGAAACTGAAAACGCTTTCGTCCGTTGGAGAATTTAAAGGTGAACTTGGCGATATGTCGGTTCGTATCCGTATTGACGGCAAGAAACTTATTGTGTCGGACAGGGGCGTCGGTATGACGGCCGAGGAGATCGAAAAATATATAAACCAGATTGCATTTTCCGGCGCTGAGGAGTTTTTGGAGAAATATAAGGATGACGTCGCTTCCATAATCGGACATTTCGGGTTAGGATTTTATTCGTCGTTCATGGTGGCAAAAAAAGTTGAAATTGTCACAAAATCTTACTGTGAAGATGTGGTCGCAATGAAATGGAGTTGCGAAGGCTCGCCCGAATACGAAATGTCCGAGACTACAAAAGATGAACGCGGTACGGATATAATCCTTTATATGGACGATGAAAGCAAACAATTCCTCGAGAAAAGTAAAATAACGGAATTGCTTACGAAATATTGCCGTTTCCTTCCTGTTCCAATTGTTTTTGGGAAAAAACAAGAGTGGAAAGATGGCAAATATGTTGATACGGACGAAGATAACGTAATAAATAACATAACTCCGGCTTGGACGCGTAAACCGAGTGAACTTAAGGACGAAGACTATGAATCCTTTTATCGGGAACTTTACCCGATGGGTGAAGAACCTTTATTCCGGATACACCTGAATGTCGATTATCCGTTTAACCTGACGGGTATCCTGTATTTCCCGCGTATAAGAACCAATATGGATATTCACAAAAATAAGATACAATTGTATTGTAATCAGGTTTTTGTGACCGATTCGGTCGAAGGAATCGTGCCGGAGTTTATGACCTTGCTTCATGGTGTGCTGGACTCGCCGGATATACCGTTGAATGTGTCGCGTTCGTATCTTCAGAGCGATCAGAATGTGAAAAAGATTTCGACGCATATAACGAAAAAAGTGGCCGACCGCCTTGAAGAGATATTTAAAAACGATCGCGCGCAGTTTGAAAATAAATGGGATGACCTGAAAATATTTATTCAGTACGGAATGCTTAGCGAGGAAAAATTTTACGAACGTGCGATTAAGTTTGACTTGTTTAAAGATGTTGATGGCAAGTATTTTACGTTTGACGAATATAAAAATCTGATTAAAGAAAGCCAGACGGATAAGGATGGTACGTTAGTATATCTTTATTCGACCAAACCGAATGACCAGTATAGTTATATACAGGTGGCGAAAGATAAAGGATATAGTGTACTGCTGTTTGACGGACAGTTGGATATGCCGATGATTGGCCAGCTGGAACAGAAATTTGAAAAAACACGTTATGTAAGAGTTGACAGCGATACAATCGGAAATATCATCCGCAAAGATGACGTTCAGGCAGTCAGTCTTAACGAAGATCAGAAAAATGCTTTGCAGGAAGTCTTTAAGAGCCGGATTCCGGCAATAGAAAAAGCGGATTTCATTGTTTCGTTCGAAGCTTTGGGTGCGGAATCGAATCCTGTTGTGCTTACACAAAGCGAGTATATGCGCCGTATGCGCGATATGGCGTCGATACAGCCGGGAATGTCGTTCTACGGTGAGATGCCGGATAGTTATAACCTTGTCCTTAACACAGATCACAAACTTGTAAAGAAAGTGCTTGAAGATGAAGAAAATGCCTGTGTCGAGAAAGTGAAACCCATATCGGATGATATAAAAGGGTGGGAGGCTCGTCAGCATGATCTGCGTAAAGTCCGGGACAAGAAAAAACAGGAGGAGATAACGGAGGCGGAAAAAGAAGATATGACGAATACAAATGAAAAGTTGGACGAACTGCGTCAGCAACGCAATCGGATATTTGCCGATTATGCAAAGGAAAACCGGTTGGTAAGCCAACTTATTGACTTGGCATTATTGAGCAACGGTATGTTGAAAGGCGAATCTTTGAGCCGTTTCATCAAACGAAGCGTTGATATGATCGGATAAACAGGTTTTATTTTGTCACGAATGGGTTGCAACGATATTTTATTGTTGTAACCTTATTTTTTTGTCATATTCTATGGAAATCCGGAAATCTTCGTATCTTTACATTCAAATTATTGATATAAATTGGATAAGCGTATGTCAGATAGTATTGTAATTATTCCTACATATAATGAGAAGGAAAATATTGAGAACATTATCCGCGCTGTTTTCGGGTTAGAGAAACAATTTAATATTCTCATTATAGACGACGGTTCGCCCGACGGAACGGCTGCTATTATCAAAAGACTGCAACAGCAAGAGTTTCCGGAACATCTGTTTCTTGTAGAACGTTCGGGTAAACAGGGGCTTGGAACGGCTTATATCTGCGGTTTTAAATGGGCGCTTGAACGCGGATATGATTTTGTATTTGAGATGGATGCCGATTTCAGTCATAATCCGAATGATCTGTTGAGGCTTTATGCCGCGTGTGTAGAGCAAAAGGCCGATGTGGCAATCGGTTCCCGTTATATTAATGGCGTTAATGTGGTAAACTGGCCGTTGGGGCGCGTGTTGATGTCGTATTTTGCTTCGGTCTATGTGCGTTGTGTGACGGGAATGAAAATAAAAGATACGACGGCAGGTTTTAAATGTTACCGTCGTCGCGTTCTGGAGACGCTTGAACTTGACAGGATCCATTTCAAAGGATATGCCTTTCAGATAGAGATGAAATTTACCGCCTATAAATGCGGTTTTAAACTGGCGGAAGTGCCTATCGTCTTTGTTAATCGCGTGCTGGGAACGTCCAAGATGAATACGTCTATATTCGGAGAAGCGCTGTTCGGTGTTCTGCGCCTTAAATGGCAGAGTTTCTTCCGCAAATATCCGAAAAAACTAACTAATGAATAGATTTTTCTGTTGACTTATCAGATTACAAATGGCAAAAACGTTGATTAAAAGTGCACGGATCATAAACAATGGGCATTCGTTTAAAGGCTCAGTCTTGATTGACGGTAAATACATCGCCGGTATATATGCGGAGGATACATTGTCCGGGATGCAGGAAGATGCCTCGTCTGAGGATGTGAGAATCATTGATGCCTCCGGTAAATGGTTGTTGCCGGGTGCCATTGATGATCAAGTGCATTTTCGCGAACCGGGACTGACGCATAAGGGCGATATCATGAGTGAAAGCCGGGCTGCCGTTGCCGGCGGCGTGACGACTTATATGGATATGCCTAATACGAATCCGCAGACTACGACGCTCAACGCTTTGGAATGGAAGTTCCGGCGTGCTTCGGAAGTGTCGGCTGCCAATTATTCGTTTTTTTTTGGAGGTACAAATGACAACGCCGCTCTAATAGCCCAACTTGACTGTAAACGCATACCCGGAATAAAACTTTTTCTGGGAGCATCTACCGGAAATATGCTGGTTGACAGGGAAGAAGCATTGCGTCGTTTTTTCGGTGAAACGGATTTGCTGATAGCTGTTCATGCGGAGAAAGAAGATATTATTCGAAGAAACAGAGCATATTATATCGCTAAATATGGGGAAAACTTGAATGTATCGTTTCATTCGAAAATAAGGAGCGAGGAAGCATGTTATGCATCATCATCCGAAGCTGTCAATCTGGCGGAAAAGCTTGGCACGCGCTTGCATCTGTTTCATTTGTCTACGGCAAAAGAACTGTCCTTGCTTGACGCGGGACCACTAAGTGAGCGCCGTATAACAGGCGAAGTATGTGTGCATCACCTTTGGTTTAGCGATGATGATTATAAGAAGTATGGCAACTTGATAAAATGGAATCCCGCCATAAAAACGGCAGAAGACCGTGATGCATTGCGTCGTGCCGTAAATGACGATACGATTGCAGTAGTAGCTACGGATCATGCACCCCATTTACTTGCCGAAAAAGCAGGTACTTGTTTGACCGCAGCCTCCGGCGGGCCGTTAGTCCAACATTCATTACCGGCTATGCTCGACATGGCGGTCGATGGCGTTTTTACACCTGAAAAAGTTGTGGAAAAAATGTCGCATCATCCCGCCGATTTGTATCATATCGACAAGCGTGGATATATCCGCGAAGGGTATTATGCCGATATTGTGCTTATTGATCCGGATAAGCCGTTAATCGTATCGAAAGAAAATGTATTATATAAATGTAAGTGGTCTCCGTTTGAAGGATATACTTTCCGGTGTTCGGTATGGAAGACTTTTGTAAACGGTTTTGAAATTTTTTCGGATGGACAGGTTTCGGACGACGCAACCGGTATGGAAATCGTATATAATCTGAAATAAAATCGAAGGAATTATGTTAAAAACATGATTTTTTCAAAAAAAATAGATGTAATTTCAAAAAAAGCGCCAAAAACATGTTGTAGAATATAAAAAAAAAGTTGCAGGGGTGTCAAATAATGTTGACCTTTGCAGCGATAACCTAAACAATCTTTTTGCCTTAGAGACTAATACCTATTAAAACCTGTAAAAAGGGAGCCTTTTGGGAAAAAGTCTCTCTTTTGCCTTTTTTATATAACGTGTTATTAACCGGGTTTTGGTGGCTCACCTGCAAAACTCCGTGTTTAGGTTATAGGTCAAAAAAAGGGAATGTCTTGTCCTGAAATAGCTTTACAAAAAAAGAGCAATAAAAAAGCAGTAAAGTTATGGTAAGACGGGAAAAGAAATTTCACTTGGAAGAGATTAAAGAAGGGGTATTAGCCGCGTAC
>JAISEJ010000158.1 GCA_031264155.1 Tannerella sp.
CGTACGGCGCGCCGGCAACCGGATCGTCATCATGCCGGGCTGCGGCGTCCGCGAAGACAATATCGCACGCATAGAAGCCGAAACAGGCGCAACAGAGTTTCACACCTCCGCCCGAAGCACCGTGCACAGCAAAATGGAATACCGCAACGAAAACGTCCCGATGGGAAGCTGCGTCGTCACATCGGAATTTGAAACCGTACAGACCGACCGCCGGAAAGTGGCTGCGTATATCAATTAATTTGTCGCATCGAACATGACTGTTACATGATAAGGACGCAGGGTAGGGGACTCTATTATATATGTTGTCCGGCAATGTATCCGGAAGCGAATGCCCAGTGGATATTGTAACCTCCTAACCGGCCGGTTATATCAATCACTTCGCCGCTGAAGAAAAGCCCTTTTAACAGTCGGCTTTCCATGCTTTCGGGATTGATCTCTTCGGTGTAGACGCCGCCAATAGTGGCTTCCGCTTTTGAAAAACCTTCAACGGAATCGGGGCAAACCGGGAATGAGTGTATGCATTCGGCTATGGCGTTACGGTCTTTTTTGCCGAGTTCAGCCACTTTACGATCGGATAAACTGTCGGGGATTATTGCTTTGACAAGTCTTTCGGGCAGGAAATGTGTGAACAGATTTTTGACAGTGAGTTTGCCGTTGCACGGTTCGTGCATTTGCGATATTACATCTTCCAATGGTAGAAAGTTGACCGTAACAATGTCTTTCTTTTCCCAGAAACAGGAAACCTGCAGTACGGATGGGCCGCTGATTCCTTTGTGCGTGAATAATAAGGGTTCTTTTATCACGGGACTTTTCCCTTTAATCCGGATCTGTACGTCAAGGCTAATGCCATGCAGATTCAATAACGGAGAATCCTGCGGAAGAATGAAGCCGGTAAGGGCCGGTTTTAAGGGCGTGACTTTATGACCGAACTGTTTCGCTATCTTGTAGCCTAAATTTGTCGCGCCTATTTGCGGCCAGGCCAATCCGCCTGTCGCTACGAGCAGGCGCTGCGATTCATATTGTATTCCGCTTTCGCATTTTACATGAAAATGTGTCGTATATGACACATTTGACACTTCTTCGTTTAACGAAAAATGAACGCCGCCGCTTTCCAGCGTTTTAAGCAGATAAGAGACAATCTCGTCTGCGCCTCTTTTACAGAAAATACGTCCGTGTTCCCTTTCTTCGGTTTTTATATTGGCTCCACGCAGTATGTCGAGTATGGAATCGGTTGTGAACTGTTTGAGCGCATGTTGGCAAAAAGAGTTATCCGCGCCGAAATAGTCGGATATGGAAATGTGCGTATTTGTAATGTTGCATTTCCCGCCGCCTGATACAAGCAGCTTTCTCCCGGCTCTTTTCGCATGGTCGATAATTAACGCCCTGCGACCTCTTTTTGCCGCCTCTACTGCTGCCATAAGCCCGGATGCGCCGGCGCCTGTAATAATAACATCATACATTAACGGTTCGAATAAAAGAAACAAGGGATAAGTAAATTATTTTTTTCATATTCAATTTATTTATGACGGTTTGACGCGGTAAAGGTAATACTCATTTTGATATTCGCAAAGAAGTGAACAGGGTTTTTATATCGAACGGACTTTTGAGTAAAATAAATCAAATGGAAAGTCATTCTTTAACTGAAAACCGTTAACTTTGCAAATATTATGTGACTTTACACGTTACTGTATAACGAAATTAAACCGTATGAACAATTATTATGACTCTAAAGATATGACGGCGATGTTTGCCGCGTCGGGTATCTATAAATCTTCTTTGCCGGCAGTCCGATTTATTATAATAGCCATATTGGGAGGCGCATTCATTGCAATGGGCGGGTTGCTGTCGCTCATGGTGGCGGGCGGGATGACCGGAATCGGGGCGGACAATCCCGGATTGATAAAATTTATGGCCGGCGCCCTGTTTCCCGTCGGCCTGATTATGGTCTCCATTACGGGCGCCGACCTGTTCACGAGCGACTGCACGGCTTTTACCCTGCCTTTGCTGCAAAAGAAACTGCGCGTTGCCTCATTCCTGAAACTGCTGCTTTTCTCGTACGTCTTCAACTTTGTGGGAACGCAGGCGATTGCCTATGTGCTGTCGTCCAACCTGGGGTATTTTTCGGCAGATCCCTGGCAAAGCTACCTGCACCGTTATACCGAAGCAAAAGTATATCAGCCGTGGGGCGCCGTATTTGTCAAGGGGGTGGGGGCGAACTGGCTGGTCTGCCTGGGCATGTTTATGGGCTATGCCGCCAAGGATATTGCCGGGAAATGCATCGGGATCTGGATTCCGGTAATGATATTTGTCACGCTGGGCTATGAACATTCCATCGCAAACATGTTTTTCGTCCCGGCCGCCATCTATTCCGGTTCCGGTATCACGTGGATTGATTTCATCGGCCGGAACCTGATTCCCGCCACACTGGGAAACATCGTCGGCGGTGCCGTTTGCGTCGGCTGCGTCTACTGGTACCTTCATTTATGCAGGACGGAAAATCCTTCCTGAGAAACAGGTAAGGAGCGGCGTCAGTCATCATATCCCGTTACGTTGAATCTCATATCGAACTTTATCTCAAGGTCATTGTTGAGTTCAATTTCGTAGTCCCTCCTGTCGCGTTCAATTTTGACGATGACTAATCCAGGGTGACTTTTTTCTACATATTCGACTATTTTACCGGGTACGATACCGTCAGGGATTTTTCGGTTGACGCACTCTACCTTCTCCCATTCCCCTTTTCCGTCAAATTCAACTTTACTTCCGTCAACCAGAAAAACTTCATAAGATGCCGACAGAAAGTCAATGTCTTTTTTCACGAAAGAAACGTTCTCTTCACTAAAATGTTTCCGAATGAATTCTTTTGAATTATCCGGCAACTGTTCAAAACGTACGGGCCGGTCCCTGTCGGCCTTCGCTGTAAATAATGTCACAAATAAAAATATTGCGACCGGGATAAATTTTGCTTTTTCCATTTTGATATTGTTTTAAAATTTCTACGGTGCAAAGTTGAATGCTGAAACTGAAAACAAAATGAAATTACGGGAAAAACCGGAAAATAATTATCCCAAAATGTCCATTATACTCCGCGCGGGGTAAAATTGTGAGATGAAAAGCGAAAAAAGCAAGCATCTCTATGGCGTAAGACCGGGAAAGGGATGTCGACAAGCGCAAAATCCCATTCGTTCCGGCGTGGCACGCTACCCCC
>JAISEJ010000058.1 GCA_031264155.1 Tannerella sp.
GTGGAATAATTGGAACGGTTTTCTTTTCAAGTAGATAAGAAAACTTTTATTGTACTGGACAATGCCCGTATTCACAAATCCAAGGCTGTTCGGGAGAGAATTCTCTACCGGCAAAAAAGGGGCCTGTTTATTTTTTACCTTCCTCCCTGTTCCCCGTATCTGAACATTGCTGAAACGCTTTGGAGAAAATTGAAGAAGGAATGGCTCAACCCGGAAGATTACATAAACAGGGATGAACTTTTTTATGCAACAAACAGATGTTTGAACAATCTGGGGGACAGGATGGTGATTAACTTCTTGCATTTTAATCTATACTAATTTTTGATGGGTACTTAATATAATTTAGACGACATACTTATGATAAAAAACAGAATTGATACAGAATTTATTTTTGCAGAAAAGTATTTAAATTATATCTTTGTGCCATTATTTGTTACATGTTTGAAGGCTGTTTATTATTAAAAGACTTAATATTATGAAAAACAGGACAAAAACTGAATATCAGGACCAAAGAACATTGATTTGCGGAGCGTTATGTTACGTTAGTATTAAACAATAATATATGAAGACATGAATCGGAAATATTTTACAGGACTATTTATTATTGCGGGATTGATCTGCTGCGGACAAAAAGACAGCAAAAACGAAGATGAAAAAGAAGAATCCGTCGAAACGATACTCCCAACCGAAGATATGGAGGTGAGTACGGAAATGTTGCGCACTGTTGATTTCGAGCACGAACTCGTCAGCAATGGGCGTATAAGTGCACAACAAGTCGCAGAGTTGCAATTTTTATCTTCGTCGGCGGGAAACGTGCCGGTATGCATATTTGCAAAGAACGGCGATCGTGTATCGGCAGGCGATGCGATTGCCATGCTTGACACGTTTCAACTCTCAAATAGTTACAGGCAGTCCGAAGATAACCTGCAAAAGGCATATCTCGACTTGCAGGACGTACTGATCGGACAAGGATACTCCATTGATGACTCTGCTTCCATACCGCCGGAAATGCTCCGGCTGGCTTATATCAGAAGCGGCTATAACAGTTCAAAAATACAATATGACCTTGCGAAATATAATCTTGATAACGCGATTCTTCGTACTCCCATACCGGGTACTGTGGCAAACCTTTTCGCAAAACCATACTGTGCAATCAATACCGCAGAACCGTTCTGCACGATAATAAGCGAAGGAATGCCGGAAGTTGACTTCAATATCCTTGAAAACGAGTTGCCGCTCATAAAAACGGGTGACAGGGTAACGGTCCAGTCGTATGCTTCGCCTGATATTGAATCCGCCGGTAGTATTGCAAGTATAAACCCAAGCGTCGACAAAGAAGGAACGGTAAGGGTAAAAGCTTACGTCCGGCCTCATCCGAAAATATTCAACGGGATGAACGTTCGCATAAGCGTATTCCGTTCTCTGGGTAAGCAATGGGTGATACCGAAATCGGCTGTGGTACTTCGCACCGGCAAACAAGTCGTATTTACCTGTAAAGATGGCCAGGCGGCATGGCATTACGTCACAACCGGACTGGAAAACGCTACGCACTACACCGTGACAAGCAAAACGCTTCAGGAAGGCGATGAAATAATAATAAACGGAAACGAACACTTGGCAGACGGGACAAACGTTAAAAAGATTGATGATTGACAGTGCACAGTTGACGACTAATATAAAAACTTTTTATGGTTAATTTTTTGATACAACGGCCTATTGCCATACTCATGGCATTTCTGGCTTTGGTGATTATCGGACTTATCACGTATTTCACGTTACCGGTTTCGTTGCTCCCCGACATACCCATCCCGGATATTACCGTACAGGTGTCAATGCCTAACAGTTCGGCGCGTGAAATGGAAAATACCATAGTCACTTCGTTGCGCAGGCAACTGATGCAGGTCGCCAAACTGCGGGACATACGAAGCGAGACGCGTGATGGAAGCGCACAGGTGAACCTGCGTTTCAATTACGGCACAAACATAAACCTCGCTTTCATTGAAGTAAATGAAAAAATCGACGCAGCCATGAATTACATGCCGCGCGACCTCGAACGTCCGCGCGTAATCAAGGCCAGCGCGACCGACATCCCTGTCTTTTACCTGAACCTGAACCTGAAAGAAGACGAAAAATACGGGAAAACGGATACCGAACGCTTTCTTGCCGTGAGCGAGTTTGCCGAAACAGTGATAAAACGCCGGATAGAACAACTGCCAGAAGTTACGATGGTCGACGCGACAGGCATCGTGTCGAGTCAAGTACAGATCGTACCCGACATGGACAAACTGGAAATAGCGGGCATCACCCTTTCGGACATAGAAACGGCCATCACCAACAACAACATAGAACCTGGGAGTATGATTATCCGCGACGGATATTACGAATATAACGTTAAATTCTCATCCCTGCTCCATAGCGCCGAAGACATCGGGAATATTTACATTCGTAGATCCGACCGCATTTACCAGATGAAAGACCTGTGCTCGGTGCGGATAACGCCCGAAGAAGAACGCGGATTTTCAATCGTAAACGGTAAACGCGCCGTGACGCTCGCCATCATCAAACAGTCAGCTGAAAACATGGAGAACCTTAAAAACTCCCTCAACTCCACTATCGCACATTTCCGCTCGCTATATCCCGATATCGAATTTACCGTAAACCGCAACCAGACCGAACTTCTGGATTATACTATATCAAACCTCAAAGACAACTTTCTCTTAGGTTTCATCCTCATCTGTGTCGTAGCTTTTCTTTTTATCGGGGATATTAAATCGCCTACCGTCATTGGAATAAGTATGATTGTATCGCTCATCATGTGTTTCCAGTTTTTTTACTTCTTTGATAAATCACTTAATATCATATCGCTATCGGGGCTTATCCTTGCGCTTGGTATGATGATTGACAATTCGATCATTATTACCGAAAACATAAGCCAGTACCGCGAACGGGGAGATTCGCTCGAAGACGCCTGTATAAAAGGGACGACAGAGGTTATCACCCCCATGTTAAGCTCGACGCTGACAACGATTGCCGTATTCCTGCCGCTTATATTCCTCAGCGGTATCGCGGGTGCCATATTTGTCGACGAGGCATTTTCCGTTTCGATCGGCCTGATGGTTTCTTATTTTACAGGAATAATGCTTTTGCCTGTCTTATACAAACTTGTTTACTCGAAAACTTTCATAAAGCGCGATTTCGGTCAAAAAATCCGCCAGTACCAGGAACGCGGAAACAAAAGCCTTTTTCGGTGGTACGACCGTCTGATTGATTTCACGTTCACGCATAAAACGCTTAATGTCATAATTATAATCATCGTATTCCCTATCTGTGCATTGATGTTTAACATTATCCCCAAAACAGGCATGCCGATAGTAGACCAGGTAGAACTGCTGGTGCATATCGACTGGGGCGAGAATATCCATATCGACGAGAATCGGCAGCGTATGGACAATCTGTGCCGCGAAATAGATCCGCTGACGCTGGAACACTCCGTTTACGCAGGCCACCAACAATTCATCTTGGATAACGAACGGAAAATGTCGTCGTCTGAGAGCGAACTGTACTTAAAAGCGGAAAACGCACGTATGGCAGAGCAAAACCGGGAAAAGATATACAACTACATAAAAAGCAAATACCCGTTTGCAATAGTGTCGTTCGCCCCTCCCGAAACGGTGTTCGAGAAGATTTTCGTCACAGGAGAATCCAATCTTGTAACGGAACTTTATCCGCGAAACAGGAACAGCATGCCCGAAGCCGGAGAAATACGCAAAATAGAAAAGCGACTGGAAGAAATTACAGGGGAACGTTCGGAGGGCGTCACTTTCGACAAGGAAATCAGCATACTTATTGATCGCGAAAAACTGCTTCTTTATAATGTTAGCTACAACGAAATATACCGCCTGCTCAAAACCGCGTTCCGTGACAATGAAGTTGCCACATTACGCTCGTATCAACAATACCTCCCGATAACGATTGCCGGAGAAGAACAGACGATAGCCGATGTGATCAGCAAAACGCTTGTCCACACGAATGTAGCCACTCTGGACAGACAGCGTCGGTTGCCTTTAAGTTCGTTCGTCTCAATTGTTTCCGCAGAAGGGTTAAAAACCATAGTGGCAGGCAAGAACGGAGAATATATTCCCATTTCATACCAGAATGTCAACAATCCGGATGCTTTGATGAAAAAGACTAAGGAGGAAATAAACAACATGAAATCGTGGGATGTAAATTTTTCCGGCACTCATTTTTCAAATAAAAAAATGATCAACGAACTTATTATCATATTAATCATTTCCATTTTGCTGATGTATTTCATCCTTGCCGCGCAGTTCGAAAGTTTCCTGCAACCGCTCATCGTATTGATAGAGATTCCGATAGATGTGGCGGTCGCGCTCGTCTGCCTCTGGATGTTCGGGCACACCCTCAACCTTATGAGTGCCATAGGTATCGTCGTAACCTGCGGTATTATCATAAACGATTCTATCCTGAAGATTGACATGATCAACGACCTGCGCAAAGAAGGCGTTCCGCTTATGGAAGCCATACATACGGCCGGGCACCGCCGTCTCAGGGCGATTATTATGACGTCATTAACTACCGTAATTGCTATGGTACCGATGATTTTCGCCAACGACCTTGGTTCGGAGATTCAGAAACCGCTTGCCCTGGCGATGATTTCGTCAATGTTAGTAGGTACGCTTGTGAGTCTTTACATAATACCGCTTGTATACTGGAGAATATATAAAAACAAACAAATCGTTAATAACCGTGATGCCTCATTATCGGAAAACAATGGTTAGAAATGTTATGCTAATTGAGATAAAGCTATGAAAAATTATTTTTTGATATTACTTCTTTTAATGTCTGTGAAATTCACAATGCAGGCGCAGGACCCGGAGATTCGCAGATTCTCGCCGACAATACCGGTGCCGGGTAACGACTCATTTACGAATCCGGATTCGCGCACACCGGCGTCTTCGCTGATACTCTCGCTTGAGCAGACAATAATCCTGGCGGCCGACAGTTCGCTCGAATCTTTCCGTTCGAAGAATATCTACATGTCAAGTTACTGGGAATACCGTGCGTTTAAGGCAGCCCGGCTGCCCAGCCTTACACTTGACCTCACGCCGGGGCAATACAACAATACTCTCACCAAACGTTACGAGTCGGGCATTGATATTTACCTTCGACAACAGGCTTTCGAAGCGTATGGCGGATTGTCCGTCAGACAAAATTTCGACCTGCTTGGCGGTACGTTTTTCCTTAACAGCAACATTGATTACCTGCGCAATTTCGGCGACATAACCAAGACACAGTTTACATCCATACCCATACGTGTCGGTTACCAGCAAAATCTTTTAGGATACAACGCCTTCAAATGGGAAAAGAAAATAGAGCCGTTAAAATACGAAAAAGCTAAAAAGCAACTCATACGTGACCTTGAAAATACGTCCGGATTGGCGACGGAATATTTCTTCAACCTGGCTATGGCGCAGGCTGAATACGACCTCGCCAAAGAAAACCTGCACAACACGGACACGCTATACCGTATCGGCGAAGAGCGCAGCAAGATTGCGGCGATAAGCCAGTCTGACCTGCTGACGCTGCAACTTGATCGTATCAATGCCGTAAATTCACTCAAAAGCGCGGATATCTCCCTCAAACGCGCAATGTTTGCGCTGACGTCTTTCCTGAATATGGACAAAAATACGCAGATCCGTCTCCGGCTTCCGAGTTATCCGAAATCAATGAATATATCAGCCGAAAAAGCGCTCGCCGAAGCGCGTAACAATAACCCCGACCTGTTGAGCTACAAACAAAATATCCTTGAAAACCAACAGACGGTCGACAGGACTAAAAAAGAATCTATGTTCAACGCCTCCGTATCGGCCAGTATCGGGTATAATCAGGAAGCAATGACGTTTTCCGGCGTTTATCGTGACCCGCTACGTCAGGATATCGTCTCGTTAAACATTACAATCCCGCTCATAGACTGGGGTGTACGGCGCGGGAAGTATAACGTGGCCAAAAACAATCTCAATGTGACGGAAATAACGGCGCGCCAGGGCGAGATGAAAATCGAAGAAGACGTAATCATGACGGTTGGAGACTTCAACATACAGAAAGATCTGATATCATCTGCCGAAGAGGCGCTGGTGATTGCCGATAACGTATACGCCCAGAAACAGCAGCGCTTTATGATCGGTAAGGAGGATATAAATTCGCTGACGCTCTCGCGCCAGCGCCAACAGACAGCTATGCGTAATTACATTTACGCCCTCGAAAACTACTGGGTCAGTTATTATAAAATACGAAAACTTACTTTATATGACTTTGAATATAATCTGCCTGTTTCGGAAACCGTCAACAGCAGGATTTTTGACGGGAAATGATGGGATATAAATAACGAGGAATGAAAAATAAGTCGCACATATCGTCCTTTACCGTTATCGTCGCATTTGTGGCGGTATCGCTGATCGGTCTGGCCGTAATACCGTCGCTTACGGTAAAACTGTCGCCTTCGCGCACATTGCCTAGCCTGACCGTCAGCTTCAATATGCCCGGCAACTCGGCACGTATCGTTGAAATGGAAGTGACGTCAAAGCTCGAATCGATGCTTGCGCGTATCAGCGGCGTAAAAAATATCCGGTCGACATCGGGCAACAACTACGGGAGAATAACGATTGAACTCGACAAACATGCATCAATGGATATTGTGCGTTTCGAAGCCTCCACTATCATACGCCAGACATGGCCAAGCCTGCCCCCTTCCGCCTCTTATCCGGTGATTTACGTAAACCGTCCCGACGAAGAATCATCGCGGCCGTTCCTCATTTACAATATCGACGCCATGGTTTCGCCTATCATCATACAACAGTATGCGGAAGAACATATAAAGCCCATCCTGGCACAGATTTCGGGCATCTATAAAATAGACGTATCAGGCGCAACGCCTATGGAATGGCTGCTCGAATACGATATAAGCCAGTTGGATGCGCATGGAATCACAGTCAACGACATAAGGGAAGCCATAAATTCGTATAACAGGAAGGAAGCCCTCGGAATGGTGCCGGTCGAAAACGAGTCTTCCGAAAAAAATTACATGCGCCTTTCGCTGATAACAGGCAATGAAAAACAACAGAAAGGATTCTATGCGGAAGATATATTTTTACCGGACAAAGAAGGCAGAATGATACGCCTCGACAGGCTTGTCACCGTGACTTACCATGAAGAACCGCCGACAAGCTATTATCGTATCAACGGACTTAATTCCATATATATGTCACTCATGGCAACGGAGGATGCCAACCAGTTGCGCCTGAGCAAGGCCGTCAAAAATGAAATAGCGCAAATAATGCAACTGCTGCCCAAAGGTTACGAAATGCACATCAATTACGATGCGACGGAACATATAGATAACGAGCTTAATAAAATCTACATTCGGACATTTTTTACCATATTTATTCTTCTTATCTTTGTCTTCCTGACGACCTTCAACGTCCGTTACCTATTGCTCATCATACTCAGTTTGTTTTTCAACATAGCAATAGCGTTTATTTTTTACTATATAATAGGCCTGGAAATACAGATTTATTCGCTCGCGGGTATTACGATATCGTTAAGCCTGATTATCGACAATACAATCATAATGGCCGACCACTACATGCGTAAACGCAACCTAAAGGTATTCATGTCGATACTCGCGGCTACGCTTACGAGTATAGGAGCGCTCGCAATGATATTTTTACTGGATGAAAAGATACGGTTAAACCTGCAGGATTTCGCGTCCGTTGTGATGATTAATCTTATGGTGTCGCTTGCCGTTTCGTTGCTACTTGTTCCCTCTTTAATGGAAAACATTAAAATAAAAAGAAAACGGATACGCATAAGACTCAGATGGATACGTTATTCTCCCAAAAAAACGGTCGTTTTTTTCAATAAACTTTATTTCAATACGATACGGTTCCTGTTGCGCTTCCGTCCCATAGCATTAATAGTATTGATTTTTGCATTCGGACTTCCGGTCTTTATGATTCCGGATAAAATAGAAGGCGAAAGTAAATGGGCCGAACGATATAACAGTATTGTGTCATCCCAGAATTTCAAAGAAAAGATACGTCCGGTTATGGAAAAATCGCTTGGCGGTACGCTCCGCCTGTTCGTACAGAAAGTTTACAACGGCAGCTATTTTACGCACAACGACGAAACGGTACTGACAATCTCCGCTTCGATGCCCAACGGCACAACCATATCGCAGATGAACCGCCTCATACAACAAATGGAAAGTTACCTGAGCCAGTTTAAAGAAATACGCCAGTTTCAGACAAACATATCAAACCCGCGTCGTGCGAATATACAGGTATTTTTCACAAAGGAGGCGGAACGAACCGGTTTTCCTTATCAGCTTAAAAGTAATGTCATATCAAAGGCATTGCAGTTGGGAGGTGGAAGCTGGGGTGTTTACGGGCTTCAAGACCAGGGATTCAATAACGATGTAAGGGAAAATGCCGGAAGTATGCACGTAAAAGTTTTCGGCTATAATTACGATGATTTATATTTTCATGCCGGCGCGTTTCGCGACCGTTTGCTCACATACCCCCGTATAAAAGAAGTACATATAAATTCACAGTTTTCATGGTATAAAGATGATTATGTGGAATACATCTTCGACCTTAACCGCGAACGTATGGCGGCCGAAGACATACGTCCGTATGAATTGTATGCGTCGATAAATCCGGTATTCGGACGCGATATAATGTGCGGATACGTCAATGGCGACGACCGGATCGAAAATGTAAAAATGTCGTCGAAACAGAGTCGCCTTTATGATTTATGGAGCCTCGCCAATATGGGACGCCTGATGGGTGGAAAGTATTACAAAACCGGCGAATTTGCAATGATAGACAAAGCGCAAACGCCGCAAGATATTGTGAAGGAAAATCAACAATATGTATTATGCCTGCAATATGAATACATCGGCGCGGCGCAGCAGGGAGGTAAAATCCTCGATCGCGAACTCGAAAAATTCAACAAAAACCTGCCCATCGGTTATTCGGCAGAGAGCGAGAGAGGATACTGGTACTGGGGGGCGAAAGACAACAAGCAATATCTTTTCCTCGGACTGATCATTCTCGTTATCTTTGCCATGTCGTCCATACTTTTCAACTCCCTGAAACAGCCGCTCGCCATTATCTTTATCATACCGGTTTCATACATTGGGGTGTTCCTCACGTTCTACTGGTTCAAACTGAATTTTGACCAGGGAGGATTTGCTTCGTTCATACTGCTATGCAGCGTGACCGTCAATGCAAGTATTTACCTTATAAACGAATATAACCGGATACTGAAACAAAAACCGCACATGAACCCGATAAAGGCGTATATCAAGTCATGGAATATTAAAATCCTCCCTATCTTTCTGACAATCATATCAACAATACTCGGATTCATTCCGTTCATGGTAGGGTTAGGCCGTGAAGTGTTCTGGTTCCCGCTTGCCGCCGGCACGATCGGGGGACTTATCATGTCTTTTGCGGGGATTTTTCTGTACCTGCCGCTGTTTCTTCTAAGGAAAAAAACTATCTTTGCCCCGCGTATTCGTAAAAATCGCAAGTCGAAAAAAACGGATTCTACGGAAAAGCCGTTAGCCGGTTGATAACATTTGATTAAATTTGCGGAATGAAGATTCCATTTTTGAAACAGATAGCTACGCTTTTTTACGGGATGTACGGCGCAGACGTACATTACCTCGCATTTGTTTTCCCGAGCCGGCGTTCGGGGATATTCTTCCGCAAATACCTGTCGGAAGCGGCGGCCCGACCCGTCTTTTCGCCCGCTATCCTGACAATAAGCGATCTTTTCCGGAAATTGAACCCGAAGCAACAGGTCGATCGAATAAAACTTCTTTTCATATTGTATGATATCTATATACGGCAAAGCGGTTCGGACGAAACGTTCGACGACTTCGTTTACTGGGGCGAGATGCTTCTGAACGATTTTGACGATATAGATAAATACCTCGTCGATGCCCGGCAATTATTTACCAATGTGACGGATCTCAACTACATTGATAAGAGATTCTCCTATCTGACGCCCTCGCAAATACAAGCCATACGCTCATTCTGGTCGTCCTTCAAACAGGAAAACGACGTCCGTGACGCAACGGAAAGCAGTGATATGACGGAAGAAGGCGGCGGTGATTCGAACCGGCGGTTTTTCCTGCGCGTATGGGAATTGTTGTATCCCGTTTACGCGGAATTACGTGAGCGGCTTACGGCCGAAGGAATAGCTTACGAAGGTATGATTTATCGCGAAGCGGTCGAAAACCTTGAGAATATGCCGTGCCTTCCTTATCGGAAAATCGTTTTTATCGGGTTTAATGCGCTTACAAAAGCAGAGAAAATGCTTCTTAAACACCTGAAAGAACAGGGTATCGCCGATTTCTACTGGGATTATGCGTCCGAAAAGATACGGGACAAAGACAACCGGGCTTCTTTTTTTATGGCTGAAAACCGCAGTTTGTTTCCTTCGGAATATGCGTTACCCGAAGAAGAACCGGAACAAACTCAGTTTGAAATAATAGGTATCCCGTCGCGTATTGGACAGGCTAAACATGTTTATTCCCTGCTCGAAAAATTATCGGGAGGAAAAACGATGCCTGCCGAAGGTGCACTGCAAATAGCGATTGTCCTGCCGGACGAACAACTCCTGATACCGGTTTTAAACTCCATACCCGAAACCGTCTCCCGTATAAACGTCACACTCGGTTACGCTCTGTCGGCCACACTTGTCGCTTCGTTAATTAACAATCTGCAATCACTACAGAAGAACATCCGAAGGACAGACGACGATATTCTGTTTTACCACCGGGACGTGATTGCTGTCCTGCGGCACCGGTACATATCATCCGTATTACCCGCAGAAACATCCGGCTTTATACGGGAAATAACGGAACGCAATCAGGTATACATCCCAATCTCGTCGTTTGAAAAAATACATTTGTTGAAATTACTTTTTTCCGTACCTGTTACGGCTATTGAAACATCCGGCTATCTGACGGATATTCTCAAAGAACTGAACGCCTCCGTATCGTCTGCCGCTCCGATGGATACGCCGCGTATAGACCCGGAAAGTTCGGATAATGAAGAAATGACCGTCAATGTCAATGCACTGGAGCAAGAGTTTTTATTTCATTACTATTCGCTGGTAAACCGCATGCGGGAAATGATACGGGAAGCGGGAACGGACATGTCGACCGACACTTATTTCAGGTTGTTGAAGCAAATGACGGACTTCGTGAAAATACCATTCCACGGCGAACCGCTGTCGGGACTTCAGATCATGGGGGCGCTCGAAACACGGGCGCTTGATTTTGAAAACCTTATTATACTGTCGGTAAACGAAGGAATATTCCCGGCAAAAAGCGTTGCCAATTCGTTTATCCCCTATCACCTGCGTAAAGGATTCGGCCTCCCTTCGCCGGAACATCAGGAAGCTATTTGGGCTTATCATTTCTACCGCATGATTTATCGTGCAAAAAAGGTAACGATGCTCTATGATACACGTACCGACGGACTTCAAAGCGGGGAAGTAAGCCGGTTTGTTCACCAATTGATTTTTCATTACCGGACGTCGGTGGAACGGAAAGTCTCCGTTTACGATGTGTCTTCATCGTATGTCGGACCGTTATGCGTCGATAAGGACAATGAGACGATGCGTCTTTTAGCGGCATACGAAACGGAGAAAAGCCTTTCTGCCAGCGCCATAAATATTTATTTGGATTGTCCGCTGAAATTTTACTTTTCCGTACTCAAAGGTATGAACGAAGAGACGGTTGTGAACGAAACGCTTGGAAGCGATCTTTTCGGCACAATCCTGCACCGCGTTATGGAACTTATCTATAAGCCGCTATGCGGCAAAACGGTGACAGCCGACTTGCTCCGGCTGGCCGCAGAGGAAAAAAATATGACGGAAATCATCCAACAGGCGTTCACAAAAGATTTCTTCCATACGGATACGCCACGTCCGCTTACGGGACAGACTTGTCTTTATGGTGAAACCATACGGAAATATGCCTGTAAAGCGCTCGAATATGACCGTTCCCTGCCGCCGTTCGTTTACATCGGCTCCGAAAAACTTTTCCACAGTTCATTGGAACTAAACGACGGCCGCAAAGTACGGATAAAAGGTTTTATCGACAGGATCGACAGTACTGACGATGTTGTCCGCATCGCCGATTATAAAAGCGGTCGACCGTCATCACTCACGTTCGGCGTTATGGACAGCCTTTTTGACATGACGGCTAAAGAACGTAAAAAAGCAATCATGCAAGTGTTTCTGTATGCCTGGATATACACGAAAGAAACGGGAGAAAAAAATGTCATGCCGACCGTTTATTATATGCGAAACCTTTTCGGACAAGGAGGATTAGACCCGTTCATCCGTCAGGTCAACGGCAAAGAAAAAACAATAATCGAAAACTTCCGCGACTACCGTGAAACTTTCGAAAATAATCTGCGAACGTGCCTGAACGAACTATTCGATGCGGAACAGCCGTTCATCCAGACGTCAAACGCGAAAATATGCGAATATTGTCCCTTTTCGGGGATATGCGGAAGGCAATAATCATTTCAACAGGTCTCTCTCTTATACTTCGCGCGGGATAAAATTGTGAGATGAAGATAGTAGCCTGAATCCGTTCCAGATTAGCTAACGCCGAACGCTATTTCCGGTTTCCACTCCTTTATATCACAACATTACATTCTATGGCTATTGTTATTACCGAAGATACGGCAATCGAAACCAGCATATAATAACTACTAACGTTCGATTAGCCCTTTTGTGAATCTTTGCCCAAGAGAATTTGCATGTATTCGAATCAATCAATACTTCTAATGCTGCATATATAATAGACGTTATTTCAAATTAAATTTGTAAGATACGTGCGCATGTGCGATATTTGCATGATGAAATACCAAACAAGGCAAAAGAACCCGTCTCGCTTTCGGGCGATGACAGGCATTAACATAGCGACCATTGAGCGGTTGCTTCCCTGTTTTGAATCGGCACATGACGAATATCTGTCTGAATATGATATGAGCGGCACACGCCG
>JAISEJ010000009.1 GCA_031264155.1 Tannerella sp.
AAAAAAGCGGACATTAATAATATGACCCCGATAGAAGCCCTGCAAAAGCTAAGCGATATAAAGAAATGGGTGGGATTGAAATGATTTAGTCTCGCTACACGGATTGAAAGAAAAATACTATAAAGCCATCGAAAAAGAAATCATCTATGTCTAAGTGTACTACGGAATGAATACCCTGCAAATGCCAAGCCCTGAAAGGGCGTGATCATTAGCGTAGGGCAACGCCCTACGAACCGGGGACACACAATATCATTAAGCCCTGAAAGGCCTGAAAGGGCGTAAGCCAGGATACTAAAATAAATATCCTGAAGTTTCGTTTTGTATACTTGTACATTCAAGGATAATGTTTACATATTGTGCGTTGGGGTCAAGTTAAGTTTGCATATTGTGCATTGAGTTTAAATTAAATTTGCATATTGTGCGTGTAAATGCGACCTTTGCGGGGTAAATCTTTATTTTTAATAAATCTGCAGATGCAAAATATCATGTAGGATTATGAATATTATCAAACTGGAAGGAGGAGACAAACGGCTTTACTATCTGGTGGCGCACCTTGTGATGAACGAAGAAGTACTTGCCTACAATCTGAACTATCCTTACAAAACGGCGTCCAATTATGTATGGTTCATTGCCGCAGACGACGACAATATCCTTGGCTTTATACCTGCCAGGCTGGAAGAAGGCCAGGCGAAGGTAAACAACTATTACGTGGCGGGCGATGACAGCGCCGTTTTCTCAGCCCTGCTGGAAGAACTTGTCAATACGCTTTCACTGGATTATGAGATCGAATCGGTAACACAACTGCGCCATGTTCCTTATTTTGAGCGGAACAGTTTCTCTGTTACGTTTTATTGGAAAAGATATGCGAAAATGAAGGTACTTAAAATATCCGGGGGTGAAGAAGAACGTATATGAACGGGCCATGAAAAGAATAGAGATATTATTCAACGAGTTTGATAATCTCTATGTTTCCTTCTCAGGCGGAAAGGACAGCGGCGTGATGTTGAATCTTTGCATACAGTATATCAGGGAAAACAAACTGCAAAGGAAAATAGGCGTGTTTTGCATGGATTATGAAATACAGTACAGCGAAACGATCGACTATGTCAACAGGGTATTGCAGTCTAATTCCGACATTCTGGAAGTATACCGCGTATGCATCCCTTTCAAGGTAACAACTTGTACATCGATGCACCAGACCTATTGGCGCCCCTGGGACGAAAGCTGCAGGGAACTTTGGGTACGCGATATGCCTGCAGGCAGTTTGGGAAAGGATGATCTCCCTTTCTATAACACTGAAATGTGGGACTCGGAGTTTTATGTCCTGTTTTCCCAGTGGTATCACTTACAGAAAAATGCGAAAAAAACCTGCTGCCTGGTTGGGATACGTACACAGGAAAGTTCTCATCGCTGGCGAACCATACATAGCAGCAAGAGGTATCACATGTACCGCAACCTGAGGTGGATGCGGCTGCTCTCGAAAGGTATTTATAATGCCTACGTGATATACGATTGGCTGACAACAGACATCTGGACGGCCAACGGACGTTTCGGATGGGATTACAATCGCCTGTACGACTTGTATTACCTGGCAGGCGTGCCGTTGGAAAAACAGCGTGTGGCCAGTCCCTTCATTCTTGCAGCACAGGAAAGCCTGTATCTGTACAAGGCGATTGATCCGGATACATGGGGTAAGATGATTTGTCGCGTGAACGGTGTTAATTTCACGGCCCTTTATGGCGATACAAAGGTTGTTGCACAGAAAACGGTAGCTCCTCCGCCGGGATATACATGGGAAAGTTACATGCATTTCCTCCTCTCTACCCTGCCGGAAGATATACGCCTGAATTACTTGCAGAAACTTTCCGTCAGCGTCAACTTCTGGCGCAAGCGGGGTGGCTGCCTGCCTGCCGAAACGATAGAAAAGCTGCGCGCCATAGGCATTGAAATAGAGGAGCTGGAGCATACAAACTATAATACGGACAAGCATCCTGTTCGAATGGAATATCAGGACGATATTAATATTTCGGGTTTCAAATATCTCCCTACTTTCAAGCGGATGTGCATCTGTATTCTGCGGAATGACCATTTGTGCAAATATATGGGCTTTGCCATGACTAAAAAAGAGATTGAAAACCGGAAAAAGATTATGGATTTTTATCAGGATATAACGCATGGATAACAAAAAGGAATACATAAGTCCTGTATATATGGTACGGCCCGTACCGATAGAAAAAATACAGGCAAACGCATATAATCCGAATGTGGTAGCCCCGCCGGAAATGGAGCTTCTCGAATTGTCCATCTGGGAGGATGGTTATACGATGCCGTGCGTATGCTACTATCTTCCGGAAGAAGACAGGTATGAGCTGGTAGACGGCTTTCACCGCTACCTGGTGATGAAAACCTCCGAACGTATTTACGATCGTGAAAAAGGCTGTTTGCCGGTAGCGGTAATCAATAAGGACTTATCCAACCGCATGGCTTCGACCATCCGGCACAACCGCGCTCGGGGCACCCACAGCATCGAACTGATGACCAATATTGTGGCCGAGCTTAAAAAAGCGGGTATGAGCGACGGATGGATTATGAAGAATATAGGCATGGATCAGGATGAGTTGCTTCGTTTTAAGCAGATTTCAGGTTTGGCAGCATTGTTTGCCGACAAGGATTTCAGTATTCCTAAAAAGTAGGACTCTGATTCATTGAGACATTCTGAAACCGAAGTTTATTGTTTCAGGAAATGGATCGTAATCCAATTTTTCATAATTTTGCCGCTTCGTTGAAAATAGAAATAAATAAGGATCATGTTCGAAAATTTATCCGACAAATTAGATCGCGCGTTTAAAAACCTGAAAGGCGAAGGCCGGATCACTGACATTAATGTTGCCGAAACGCTTAAAGAAGTGCGTAAGGCGTTGCTTGATGCCGATGTTAACTATAAAATTGCCAAGGATTTTACCGACAGGGTGAAGGAAAAAGCCATGGGCATGAATGTCCTCACGGCTGTAAAACCGAGCGAAATGCTCGTCAAGATCACGCATGACGAGTTAGCGGCGCTTATGGGCGGACAGGCGGCGGACATTAGCCTGAAAGGTAACCCGGCAATCATCCTTATAGCGGGTTTGCAGGGTTCCGGTAAAACGACGTTCAGCGGCAAGCTGGCCGGTTACCTGAAAGCAAAAAAAGGCCGCTCGCCGCTGTTGGTTGCAGGCGACGTGTATCGTCCGGCTGCTATCGAACAGTTGAAAATATTGGGCGGACAGGTGAATGTACCTGTTTATACCGAAGAAGATAATAAAAGCCCGGTGAATATTGCCGAAAATGCTATCAGGCATGCGAAGATGCACGGGTTCAATACCGTGATTATCGATACGGCCGGACGTTTGGCGGTCGACCGGGAGATGATGGACGAAATTGCCGCCATCAAAAAAGCGGTCGATCCCGAAGAAATACTGTTTGTGGTGGACTCCATGACCGGGCAGGATGCTGTAAATACCGCCAGGGAGTTTAATGACCGGTTGGACTTCAACGGCGTGGTGCTTACCAAGCTGGACGGCGATACGCGCGGTGGTGCGGCCATTTCCATCATGTCGGTGGTGCACAAGCCCGTCAAGTTTGTGAGTTCGGGTGAAAAGATGGAGGCGCTGGATATTTTCCATCCCGAACGTATGGCCGACCGTATCCTCGGCATGGGCGACATTGTGTCGCTGGTTGAAAAGGCCCAGGAACAGTATGATGAGGAGGAAGCACGCAAGCTGCAGAAGAAAATTGCCAAGAACCAGTTCGATTTCAATGATTTCCTTAGCCAGATACAACAGATCAAGAAGATGGGTAACCTCAAAGACCTTGCTTCGATGATTCCCGGAGTTAGCAAGGCTATCCGAAATTTAGACATCGACGACGACGCCTTCAAGAGTATCGAGGCCATCATCTTTTCGATGACGCCGGAGGAGCGTTCCAACCCGGCAATACTGAACGGCGTCCGCCGCACCCGTATCGCCAAAGGCAGCGGTACGGATATCCGGGAAGTGAATCGCCTCATCAAGCAATTCGATGAAACCCGCAAAATGATGCGCATGATGACCGACAAGAACAAGATGGCTAAAATGATGCGGAACGTTCCGCGGAAATAATCCGGCCCATCCATGTCCGATCCGTCATGCCTGTTCTCTACCTCTCTCCCACCCTGTTGTCCGAAAATACCATTCCGCAGGTATTGCCGCCGCACGTCCTTACCGTGATACACGGTTTGCGGCAGTTTGTTGTGGAAGACATCCGTACGGCAAGGCGATTCCTGTCGAAAGCCGGGCACCCGGGACCCATTGACCGGCTGCTGTTCTGCGAGCTCAACGAACATACCGCTGAAAGCGAAGTAGCCTCTCTCCTGCCCTTCCTGCAAACGGCCGATACCGGGGTTATCTCCGAAGCCGGCGTACCCGGCGTGGCCGATCCCGGCGCGGCGGTGGTACGGCTGGCGCACGCGCATGGGATCAGGGTAGCGCCGCTGGTTGGGCCTTCGTCCATTTTGATGGCGCTGATGGCTTCCGGACTCAACGGACAGTCGTTTGCCTTTGCAGGATACCTTCCGGTAAAGCAGAACGAACGGCAGGAGCGTTTACGGGCGCTGGAAAAACGCTCGTCCGCTGAGCGCCAGACACAAATCTTTATCGAAACGCCTTACCGCAATATGCAACTGCTGGACGATATTTTGAAATGTTGCCGGTCTGCAACCATGCTGACCATTGCGGCCGATATCACAGGTACCGGCGAGTTTATTCTTACGCAGACTGTCCGGCAATGGAAAAACAGCTTGCCCGAGTTGAACAGGATACCGGCAGTGTTTTTGTTGCAGGCATAATGTTTATACGTTTTTATTTAAAAGCCATCTTGAAGCAACTCTGATATGGAGTTTAAAACCGCGAACCGTTAATCTCTACCACGATGATACAGGATTTTGAAGAATAAAATGGACAGGGCTTTATCAGAAAGGGTTGAGACAAACAGAAAAGAATATAACCGTCTTTTAAAAGACAGTAACTATATTGATGTGCGGTTTAACGAAAAAAACGGAGGGCTGTCCGCCATTCATAAAGAACATAGTTTCGACTCAACTGTTGGAAAATTTGGAATACCGCGTGGAGAATATGAACGTATCTCTTTAGATGTATTGTATGATTACGGAAGAGGAGTAGTACTTGAGTCTGAGAAGTCAAAACTCAATAAAAAGTTTTCGGAAGGTTTTTTGGATGGTATACGCTTTGACATTAAAGGGATAGAAGGGATTGGAGGAAGAAATATAATTGATAAAATTTCCCATGCAAGTAGGCAGGGCGCCGAATCAGTTGTCTTATATTTCCACGATAAAAATCTGTTTGACAGGAAAAAAATCGTCAACGCGTATAAGGGATATTTGAAACTGTCAAAAACCAAACAGGTAAAGACCATATATTATATAGTTGACAATAAACTTCATAAACTTGAGTAATAAAAAATGCCGGTGATAAATCACCGGCTCAATTCGGGATAGGGATTTGCAGGCAGTGATCCCTAACCTGGCGAACGATCCGGGATTTGAACCCGGTTATTGCCTCTGACAAATTCGCTCAATTTTGAAAGCATGATGCACCGCTCTCTAACTGTTTGACGTGGCAAAGATACGGCAATTTTTTTGAATATTCCATATTTTCGACAAAAAATGTATTTAGGCGTTGTCAATAAATATATCGAATAATTAAAGAACATTTTATCATCTGTATGCATCTTGAAAATTTTCATATAAATTTGCACCCGAATTTAAGACGTACTCCGATGAAAATATAATTTCTTTCAAAATACAGAGAGCGGGAAACTGTTGAAGTTTCAGGGACGCCTGTTACAGGCGCCCCCCAAATTGTATTCATTCCTTAAAGAAAGAAATTATGTTTGTTTTACAGAACATCAGTTATATACATTCCGATAAAGAATTATTGTTCGACAACATCCATTTGTCTGTCAACACAAAAGAAAAAATTGCCCTGATTGCCAACAACGGCGCAGGTAAATCGACTTTGCTGAAAATTATCGCGGGACAGCTTCCTCCATACACGGGTACGATAACCGTTTCGTCAAAACCATATTATGTTCCGCAAATCGTTGATCAGTTCGACAGCCGGAGCATTGCGCAGGCAATTGGCGTTGCCGGTAAATTGGACGCTTTGTCCGAAATTTTATCCGGCAATGTTTCCGAAACCGGCCTGTCAGTCCTGAATGACGACTGGACTGTTGAAGAACGCTGTCGCGAAGCGTTATCCTGCTGGGGATTAACCGGTTTGTTATTTGATGCGAAAATGAAAACGTTGAGCGGAGGACAGAAAACAAGGGTTTTTCTTGCCGGAATTAAAATTCACAATCCCGGAATTGTTCTTTTGGACGAACCGACCAATCATTTGGATGTGACCGGACGAAAAACGCTCTACCAATTCATCCGGGAAACTTCCCGTACGATTGTAGTGGTCAGCCACGACCGCACGTTACTCAATCAGCTCGAAAAAATGTACGAGTTGAACAGGCACGGAATTAAAGCTTACGGAGGGAATTACGAATTTTATAAAGAGCATAAAACGCTTGAAAATACAGCTCTTGCCAACAGTTTGGAAGACAGGCAAAAATCGTTGCGCAAGGCGAAGGAAACCGAGCGCGAGGCATTGGAACGGCAGCAAAAACAAAATGCACGCGGGAAGAATCAGCAGAAAAAGGAAGGAACTCCCAAAGCGCTGGCTGACAAAATGAAAAATGACGCCGAAAAGAGTACCGCACATTTAAAAAGCGTTCACGCCGACAAAATAGACACCCTGGTACAAGAACTGAGCGACTTACGCAAGGAAATCCCCGACCGCGATAAAATAAAATTCGGATTTGACGATTCTGCGTTGCATAAAGGAAAGATTTTAGTGAAGGCAGAGGCTGTAAACTTCGCTTACGACAAAAAACCGATCTGGGAAAACCCGCTTTCCTTTCAAATCGTCAGCGGCGAACGGATAGAAATCAAAGGCGGCAATGGTTCCGGAAAAACCACTTTGCTCAAGCTGATTTTGGGAAACGTAGCGCCAACTTGCGGCACAATCTTCCGGGCAGACAGCAAAACCCTGTACATAGACCAGGAATATTCCCTGCTCAATCCGGAACTGTCGGTATATGAACAGGCACAGACATTCAACGACGCCGTCCTGCAGGAATATGAAATAAAAATCCGCCTCAACCGTTTCCTTTTTTCAGCCGGCTTCTGGGATAAACCCTGCGCGGTGTTGAGCGGCGGCGAGCGGATGCGCCTGTTGCTTTGCTGCCTTGCGATCACCGTCCAATCGCCCGATATTATTGTCCTGGACGAGCCGACAAACAACATCGACATTCAAAATACGGAAATCCTTACCGCCGCAATTAACAGCTATCACGGTACGCTCATTGTCGTTTCGCACGACCGGTACTTTTCGGAACAGCTAAATATTGAAAGGCGGATAGATTTGGAAATGGGATGAAAGTTTATCATGGAAGTTCTACGGCAATCCGTCAGGATTGCATCGCCCGGTAGCCAATGCATCGCATGTAATTATTGCATCCCGTCAGGGATGCATCCTGACGGGATGCAGAGGAGTCACTGCAGCATGTTGTTTCTACCGGGCGGCACATCCCGCCGGGATGCAAAGACGACATTGAACATTTATATGTTATTTATTTTTTATTCCACAACAGCGATTGGCTATATCGAAAAAGAAACATCGTTTAAAGTGTTGCTCGACGATTGTGTGGATATTACCCTGCATTTTCTATTGCGGGTATTTTTTTATGCGAAAATCATAAAATTCTCACTACATTTGTCCTGTTAAATTCAATGAAAAATTTCGATAAAGGGGAAAAGAAGCATAGCAAAAATGATTGATGAAATAAAAAAATATATTGCAGAACTTAACGGTAGATACAAAGAAGGTATTACTACCGAACATTCATTTCGGGGAGTGTTGGAAGTTTTGCTCAAAAATATGACCGGTTTTGCCGTAATAAATGAGGCGCAACATATTGACTGCGGCGCTCCGGACTTAACGCTTTTACAGAAAAATATCCCTGTCGGCTATGTGGAAGCAAAGGATATTGGGAAAAACCTGAACTCGAAAGATTACAGGAAGCAGTTCGACAGGTATAAAAAAGCGCTTGACAATCTTATTATCACCGATTATCTGACATTTCAACTTTTCGAAGGCGAAGATTTAGTTACCGAAATCGGTATCGGAAAAATTTTACCTGATAAAATTGAACCGATACCCGAACATTTCAATGCTTTTGCCGAAATGATTAAGACTTTTTCGCTCTATAGCGGCAAAACAATAAAAGATTCGCGGAAACTGGCGGAACATATGGCTGCCAAAACACAACTTTTGGCAGAAGTGATTGAAAAAACCATTACCGGTAAAGACGGAAACAATTCGCTCCGTCAGCAACTCAATGGCTTTCAACAAGTCTTATTGCCCACAATGACAGATATGCAATTCGCCGATATTTATGCGCAGACTATTGCATACGGTATGTTTGTGGCGCGATTGCAGGATTTTTCAAACGTCCATTTTACACGCCAGCACGCAGCAACACTAATACCGCAGTCCAATCCTTTCCTGCGCAATCTTTTCCAGTATATTGCGAGTTTCGACCTCGACAAAAATATTCGGTGGATTGTCGATTCACTTGCTGATATGTTTAATTATGTAGATGTTACGGCTATTCACAAAGAATTTGAAAGCAAGGATAAAGACCCTTTCCTGCATTTCTATGAGGATTTTCTGAGCAGATATGATAAAAACCTGAAAACCACAATGGGCGCATATTATACGCCGTTGGCAGTGGTCAAATTTATCGTAAATGCTATTGATGATATTCTGAAAACAGACTTCGCTATAACAGACGGATTGGCAGACGCATCAACAGGAGGAGAGGCCTGTTTGCCGGTACAGGCATTTCATCGTGTCCAAATTCTTGACCCCGCTACCGGCACGGGGACTTTTCTTGCGGAAGTAGTACGCAAAATCTACCGGCGGTTTGCAAACAATGCAGGAATGTGGAACGATTATGTAAAAAATCACCTTGTTCCGCGTCTCAACGGTTTCGAAATAATGATGGCGCCCTACACAATGGCGCATCTGAAAATGGAGATGATTTTGCAGGAACTGGGTGCAGGCAATATGGAACGCCTGCACATTTACCTCACGGACGCACTGGAAAATCCGAAAAAGAACATACAGCAGATTCCCTTCGCGCAGTGGCTGAGCAACGAGGCAAACGAAGCCGCAAAAATCAAAAACGATGTGCCGGTGATGGTTATTTTGGGAAATCCTCCTTACAGTGTAAGCAGCCATAACAGAGGCGAATGGATACAAAGCCTGATGAGAAATTATAAAAAAGGGTTGAACGAACGGAATATTCAGCCGCTCTCCGACGATTACATTAAATTTATCCGTTTCGGGCAATATTTTATTGAGAAAAACGGAGAAGGAATTTTAGCGTACATTTCCAACAACAGTTTCATAGACGGATTAATACACCGGCAGATGCGCAAAAGCCTGTTAGAGACATTTGACAAAATATATATTCTTAATTTACACGGCAATGCTAAAAAGAAAGAAACCGCGCCTGATGGTTCAAAAGATGAAAATGTCTTTGACATACAACAGGGCGTTTCGATAAATATTTTTGTAAAAACAAAAAATGTACAAAACACTGCCCATGTTTTTTATTACGATTTATACGGCAAACGGCAGGAAAAATACAATTTTCTTTTGAACAATAATATGCAAACTATTAATTGGAACAAACTCGAATTTAGCGATGAAAACTATTTCTTTGTCCCCAAAAATTTTGCGCTACAGGAAGAATACGAGAATGGATTTTCAATAACTGATTTATTTATAGCAAATTCAAGTGGAATTAAAACACAAAGAGATGATGCTTCTATTAAATTTACACAATTAGAATGTGATACAATCAAAAGTGATATATTAAATTTATCTAATCAAGAATTGAATCAAAAATATGGTTTTGTTGATGTACGGGATTGGACAATGAATGGAGCCAAAAAAGATTTACAAATTAATAAAATAATTACCAACAGAATACATTATCGTCCATTTGATTTTCGATATATGAATTATACCGGGAAAACGAAAGGAATAATGGGTTATCCTCGATACGAAATAATGCAGCACTTTTTGAAAGGGAAAAATATTGGATTAATAACATGTCGTCAACAAAGTACTTTTGATTTTCAACACGTATTTGTGTCGAGCTATATCTCTGATATAAATAGTATTTCTTTACAAACAGGTGAAATATCATTTTGTTTTCCCCTTTATCTTTATCACGAAAATTTCGGACAAATAGAAAAAGTAGCCAATTTGAATGAAGCGAGCATAGCACGTTTCCAAAACGAATCACAATTAACCGTCCCGCCCACTCCGGAACAAATTTTTGATTACATTTACGCCGTTCTTCATTCGCTTGCTTATCGCACAAGATACAGGGAATTTCTGAAAATAGATTTCCCGCGCATACCTTATCCTGAAAATGCAGAACAGTTTAATAAAATGACGGCATCAGGTGAAAAGCTAAGAAAATTGCATTTAATGGAAAATGTTACCGTTCCGGACACAATGGCAAATTTTCCGAAATCGGGAAGCAATAAAGTTGAAAATTCATTTACCGAAAAATCTAACAACTATCAAAACAACAAAGTTTGGATTAACGATACTCAATACTTCAACAATGTTCCGTTAGAAGCATGGAACTTTTATATCGGCGGTTACCAGCCCGCTCAAAAATGGCTGAAAGACCGCAAAGGGCGTATGCTTGGATATGAGGATATTGTGCATTATCAAAAGATAATTGCGGTTTTAACCGAAACGGGGAAAGTGATGCGGGAA
>JAISEJ010000040.1 GCA_031264155.1 Tannerella sp.
TACATCACTATAAAAAAAGTGGATGGCAAAAGAGATTTTTTGTCGGTAGAAGAGCTGAATTTATTATCCGAAGCTTATTTTTCAAATAAAATTACAGATAAGAAAGAAAAAAAGGTGCTCCAATATTTTCTATTTTCCTGCTATACCGGTTTGCGTTACTCTGACTTAAAATCCCTTAAAACATCTTCGATTAAAGGTAATAGCGTTCAGATTAATATGCACAAAACCAATATATTAATAAATATTCCCTTATCTCAAAAAGCGCTTTCCCTTTTACACGATAAAAATGAAACAAGTACCGACAGCGTTTTCCAAGTGTATTGTAACAAGGTGACGAATAAAATCCTTAAAAGATTAGGTGTACAATATAAAATTGAGAAAAAATTGACCTGCCATGTCGCCCGCCATACATTTGCCACCATATCAATCAATTTGGGGATTCCTATTGAAGTAATCAGCAAACTGCTAGGGCATACGAATCTCAAAACGACCCAAGTTTATGCCAAAATTGTTGACAGTGTAAAGGAAAGAGAGATGCAGAAATGGAATAGCTTATGAATTTTGTTTTTCTTGTAGTTAGACCGGGTAATTACCGCTATAGTTGTTACACCACCAATCTTACGCTTCCCGCTCGCGTGGTATATGACACGTATTGGGGAAGAACCGACGCGGAAAACCGCATCAAAGAACTCAAGCATGACTTTTCCATTGACAGGCTCAGCCTGCATGACTTCCGGACGAGCGAAGCTTGCAGAAATTTCATCGTGATGGCATATAGCTTTATGAGTCTTATATGTCATACCCTGATAAACTCCACCCACAAGCCTTTCTTGAAAACAATATGCTGTAAACTCTTTGCTGTCGCCGGATATATTACCCAAACGGCTGACCGGAAAACACTTCACTTGGCGAAAAGATTACGAAACAGGGAATCTTTCCCTGGAATATGAAAATCGCTCGATAACTTCCTGATGCCTTACGAATATCTCTGAGTTCTAATGACCAATTTGGGATAAACGACAACTTTTCTTTCATGTATGACGGCTATTTTATTGTCTTTAAGTTCATATATCCCGACAATTCCCGCAACAGATTCATCCGGCGCACATGGTTACATATGGTTCCCCGTCATCGTATCGGGCCATAAGGCTCTCCCTTATCGCCATAAAATCCCATTGGCGCCACGATAAACACAAAAGGCGTCCGGCTTGAAATCCGCTTTTCTCCTACGGCAAACAAGCCCCTATTGGTTAATAACCATTCGTCGCCGTCTTTACACGCCAAACATTATAAACAACATTTCCCAACGCATTGTATTCCTGACTTGTGTAAACTTCGATTGCATCGGGTGATTTCTTTGCATGCATATCAAATTATTTTTTAAATTTTTATTATCATTGATATTGTGCTTAATTTGTTTACCTTTACACCTCATTTTGAAACCAATTATCATAACCATCAAAAAGATGAAAAAGATTATCTTCGTATCCGCAGCTGTTTTTTGTTTTGTCTTGTCCGTTTTCGGTCAGGATTATTATACGCAGGAAGAACGTGATTTCCGGTTGCGGAAAGCGCAGGAGAGCATGCCGGCGCTGTCGGAAACAGTTAAACGGCCCGCAAAAACGGTTGATATGATAAAAGACAGCGCGGCCTGGCAGGGCTGGAAAGTCGTTCCCGGTTCGCCGGTTCAGACTTTTTACCGTACTTCATTGAAGGCTCAGCCCGGCTTCATTATTGATTTCGGCGAACACGTAACCGGCTATTTTACATTTGTCGTCACACCCTTAAACCGCACGCCGGATGCACCGGCGCGTATCCGGTTTACCTTCGGGGAAGTTCCGTCCGAGATCATGACCCCGTTTGATTCCTGCCGCACCGGACTGAGCCGTGCATGGCTTCAGGACGAGATTGTGACGGTCATGACCGTCCCCGACACGATTACGATTCCGAGAAGACTTGCTTTCCGCTATGTAAAAGCAGAACTGATTCATGCGCCCAACTACGATTTTGCCATCTCGGACGTATCGTGCAAAGCGGTTACATCCGCATCCTCGACGCCCGAACCGTTGCCTCCGGCTACCCCGCAGATCATACGCGACATTGACCGCGTGGGGCTGAATACGCTCAAGGAATGTATGCAAACGGTGTACGAAGACGGCCCCAAAAGGGATCAGCGCCTGTGGATCGGCGACCTTTACCTGGAAGCGCTCGCCAATACGTACTCCTACCGCAATCACGGCCTGACAAAACGCTGCCTGTATCTCCTGGCCGGCCTGGCCGATGAAAGCGGCTTCCTGAACGGAACGGTTTTTGAACGGCCCTATCCGCATCCGCAGGCCAAACAGTTGCTGCTGGACTATGCTCTTTTATATAATGTGGCGCTCAAAGACTACCTGGAGGCCACAAAGGATTACGAAACAGCCGGCGATCTGTGGGAAACCGCCAAAAAGCAACTGGACATTATCAGTTTATACCTGCAGGACAATGGCCTGATGGATTTTGAAAAGGCGAACAGGGAATGGTGGATATTCATCGACTGGCGCGACGGACTGCACCGGGAGGTAGCGTTGCAGGGAGTGGCCATTTACGGATTGAAACAGACGTATGAACTGGCCAAAATGTTAGGCAGGGAAAAAGAGCTTGCCCACGTTCCAAAAATGATAAAAGACATGACGAATGGCGCGCGCAGGCATTTTTATGATAAAAAAACCGGCCTGTTTACCGGCATTGAAAACAAACAGGTATCCTGGCATTCGCAGCTGTGGATGATCCTTAGCGGCGTCGCCGGCAGGGCCGAAGCGCAGCGTGCGCTGAAGGCGCTCCATCAGACGAAAGATGCTGTTCGCACGGGTACGCCTTATGCCTGTCACTACTATATCCAGGCGCTCATTCAGTGCGGCATGACCCGGGAAGCGAAAGACGCCCTGATAGAATACTGGGGCGGCATGGTTCATAAAGGAGCCGACACATTCTGGGAGGCTTATGACCCGGACAATGACTTTATTTCGCCTTACGGCTTCCATCCCATGAACAGCTATTGCCACGCATGGAGCTGCACGCCCGTTTATTTCATCAGAAGATATCCGGAAATATTTCAATAAACCGTACCG
>JAISEJ010000075.1 GCA_031264155.1 Tannerella sp.
CCTGCGGTTGAGCGTGCTTGCCGTCTTTGGAAAAGCCGGTTCTACGCAAATCATCGCCTGTATCTGTTTCAAAATAAAGTGTTGTAACATCGTAAAACACAACGCCAATTTTGCCTCCAAGCACTTTTCGAGTGTGTTCAACACTTATTTTCTGTATGTTATCTTTTTTGACTGTCAGACAATTTGTCTAAATAACGGTAAATTTTGTGAAGCTCAATATCTTCGTCAAAATATGATTTCAGGTAATCGACAGTGGCAACTTTGCTTTGCGGTTGACAAATGCGCGAAACCACCAGGTGCCGCAAAATATCGTCATTGACAGCGTTAAATCCAACGTTATCAAACACAGGGTTCAGTATCATTTGAGTGCCGTTCAATAAGATATTTTCAACTTTATTCGGCAGATTTTCAATAACTTCACGCTCTTCAATTTGACGGGTGTGTTCAAAAAACATATCGCGCTGCTTTTTCTGCTCGGCAATCCATTTTTTGCCCTGAAAATAGAAGTCGTCAATTTCTTTGGCATTGAAACTGGCACCAAAATTTTTGAGATATCGCACTTTCCCATCGCGTGCTTCCACCACAACGACACTTGTGCTGCCTGACCGATTAGGTTTTTTGCGTACAAACATACCGCAAAATTACATGACTTTCCAATGCGACACACAAAACGATGTCGCAAAAATTATAAAATATTCATTATGAGTGTATTGCAAAAGTGTCGTAAAGGAAGTGTCAAAGTCAGGAAAAATCATAGCAATGACAATCAAAAATCCCGTAAGGATGACATATAAAAATATTAAAAATGAAGATTTTACATGTCATTTCTTACGGGATTCCCCCGTTGATTTTCGATTATTTTCTACCGATATGTCGTCCCTGACGGGATTCTACCAATATGTCGTCCCGGCAGGGACTTTGCTTGTGTTCCGAGCGGCAATGTAATTGACCGCTCAACGGCGCTACGTTGTGGAAATCTTTAAAGATACCATCCATCAACCTCTGTGTCGCTTGTATCGGCCAACTGTTCATCATTTGAATGTTTTAAACAAAATTTTTCTTTTAAAATATAACAAATGAACAAAAAATTGCCGATGATGTATCTTTTCCACATTCTGCGCGGTTCCATCATTAGCCTGTACAGCCATTCCAGACTGTGTTCCTGCCACCAGAGCGGCGCGCGCTTCACAGTACCGGCATAAAAATCGAATACAGCCCCAATAGTGCAAATGTGACAATTGACGTTCAATAAATCCCGGTGCTGATATACCCATTTTTCCTGTTTGGGCGCGGTCATGCCAACCAGGATCAAGCCCGGATTTGTTGCATGAATTTCATCAAGCATCGACTTGTTTTCATCTTCCGTAAAATCGGGTTTATACCGAGGCGAATATCCGATGATCCGTACGTTGGGATAATCGCCGGATGCTCTTTGCAGGATCAGTTCCAATACTTTTACGCTACTGCCCAAAAAGAAACAAACCCCTCCGGTTCGATTCAATTTTCCCATCTCAAAGGTAAACAGATCCCAGCCGGAAATTCGTTCCATCTTGATGTTTTTCAACCATTTTGTAGCTTTTACAATACTTGCTCCATCAGGAATCAACACATCGCCACGTGTTAAGGCTTCAGCAAACACATCATCTTTTTGCGCCATGTTGTAGGAGTGGGCGTTGATGGTGTTGATGGTCAGCTTACAATTAGGCAGGACTTTTAAATCCGATCGGTATCTGAGGACGGAAAGATGTTTGAGAAGCATGAAAATATCATGTATTGATGAAGAATAGGAACTTTAAATCAATGGCCGTCGTATTCATAATATTTTTTAATGATGGCGGCAATATCACTGATATTGTCAAATGTCAGTTCATAAAACATGGGTAACCTGATAAGACAGTCCGAATACAAATCGCTCACGGGCAACATCCGGCCATCATGCTTATCCTGATAATAAGGGCTTTTATGCAGGCTCAAATAGTGAAATACCGCCAGAAAACCGCCATCTCTTAACGCCGCTATCAAGTTCGTCCTTTCTTCAAACGTGTTGCAAACCAGATAAAACATGTGTGCATTATTGGTCGCATAATCCGGAACAGTTGGAATTTTAAACCATCCCTTATCCGCATAAGGTTTCAGAGTCTCGTAATATGTATTCCACAATTGTTTCCGCCTTTCCTGAATCGCGTCAAGATTTTCAATTTGCGCCCATAAAAACCCGGATACAATCTCGGTGGGTAAAAAGGAAGACCCTGTATCCACCCACCCGTATTTATTCACTTCCCCGCGAAAAAACTCGGCACGGTTAGTGCCTTTTTCCCAAATGATTTCAGCTCTTTTTACAAAACGGTCGTCATTGACCACCAGCATACCGCCTTCTCCCGATATGATATTCTTTGTTTCATGAAATGAAAATGCAGCCAAATGACCTATGCTTCCCAATGCTCTGCCTTTATAAAAGGAATCGACGGCCTGTGCCGCATCTTCTACAACGAGAAGGTGATGCCTGTTTGCAATATCTGTTATTTTGTCCATATCACAGGCAACTCCGGCATAGTGAACGGCTACAATAACCTTTGTCCGCGGCGTTATTAATGACTCAACAATATCCGCATCCATACATGGATGCTGCTTCATGCTGTCAACGAATATTATTTTAGCTCCCTGTCTAACAAATGCCAAAGCTGAAGACACAAATGTATAAGACGGCACAATAACTTCATCGCCGGGTTGAATATTGCACAGGATGGCGCACATTTCCAAAGCATCGGTACAGGAGGTGGTTAACAGACACTTCTTGAATCCATAACGTTCCTGGAAATAATTTTGACATTTTTGCGTAAATATTCCATTTCCGGAAATTTTACCCGAATAAACGGCTTGATACATGTAATGTGCTTCCTTTCCGGTAAGATACGGTTTGTTAAAATGAATCATTGCTTAATTTATATGCTTTTATATATAGACATTAATTTGCTGAATACCACTTCTGTAGAATATCGTGAACGGGCATAGGATACACACGCCCCACTGTACCCGGCTGTTTTTTTGGGAGTATTTTTTATAACTTTCGCCAGTTCATCAATGTCATAAGTAGGAGTAAATGTCCCAAATTCCGCGCTTGCTGTGAAGGGCGTGCCTGCTTCTGCAAATCCGCATAACGGAGTACCGCATCCCAGGGCGTCCAGGCACACATTGGGCATGGTGTCAGCCAGGCTTGTGCATACGAACAGGTCGGCAAGCGAATAGTATTCGGCCAGCAAATCCTGCGATTTTACAAACGGGATGGCAATCACATTGGGAGGTGCAGGCATGGAGGCTCTGTAACCGACAAAAATGAAAGAAATATCCTTTTCGCAGGCAAGTTTTTCGGCAACCTGCAAAAAATATTTGCCGCCCTTCCGCTCGTATTTCATATCGGTAACAGTAAGTATGATACGATTTTCCGGCGGTATCCCCAATTCCTGTTTCAGTCTGCACGTATCCCTCGGATAAAACATTTCATCATAGTTAATAGGCTCATCCAGAGTTTCTATCCGCCGACCCTGCATAACGGCAGATGATCCCGCCCTTTTACACACCCATCCGGGACCGGTAAAAACTATGGTTTCAAAACCGTTATAAATATTTTTCTTCCGGTGGAAAATTTCATTGGACCGGTCAAAGAACAAACTTTCCGGATAATCTTTTTTCAGAGGACATGCGTTACATTCGGTTTGAAACTTCAGGCAATTGTATGAATAGCAGCACTTTCCCATATACGGATATTCGTCGATCATTGAATATACCGTCTTGATGC
>JAISEJ010000107.1 GCA_031264155.1 Tannerella sp.
GGTCAAATTCGTCAATGACGAATTTGACCTGTATGATGATTAATTTCACATATATGTATGCTTAATTTGCCGTATAGAAATATTTCAACACGCCATACCTTTGCACCGTTCAAACGTCATTTGTCACGATAATAAAAAAACAAATTTAAAATTATAAAAGTATGGCAAAATTATTCAAAGTGATTGTAGAACTCTATGAGTTGCTAATTACGTCACGCAAAGACGACCGTTCGGGTCGGGTAGTATCAACGGGGTCGCTGAAAGTTGACGACCTGATTGCAATAGCAGTTACGCGGCGGTCGGACATCAACGCCGTCACGATGAAAGCCTCTTATGAAATATTGAAAGAGGTAGCGCTGGAAGAATTATGCAACGCCAAACAGGTGGAGTTTGGACTGTCGCACTACGGACTTAAAGTCAACGGCGTTTTCACCGGCGACCATCCGGCATGGAAAGACGGCGAACACAGTCTTCTCCTCAGTGCAGTAGCAACAGCCGAGGCGCGCGAAAAAGTAAAAACCATTGCCGTCGATGTGATCGGCATGGCGGCATCCGGCACTTACATCAACACGCTGACTGACGTCGTTTCAGGCGAAATAGATGCTGTCATTACTGCGGGTGGAGCCGTCAACCTGACCGGCGTCAAAATCAGGATTGCCGGAAATGCTCCGGAAGTAGGACTTCACCTGACCGAAATAAACAGCGGCGCAGTGGTTGATATTCCTTCCACTTCGATTGCCGTCAACGAACCGTCCCGGATAACGTTTATCGTTCCGGCAGACTTGCCCGCAGGCGATTACAAATTAAGTCTCGTTACGCAGTTCACCAGCAATACTTTGTTGAAAGAACCGCGCACTTACGTTTTTGAGTATGTACTTGCATGCAATATACCCACAGCATAATACGGCAAGGTATCATTGCCGGGGATGATACGGTCTCACCGCAGAAGATGACAGGGCATCACTGCCGGGGATGACGGGGCGTCACCGCAAGGGATGATGATGTATCACCGCCGGAGATGGGACAATTCAAAACAGGAAGGCTAAATAAATAGGAGAATTAATAAATGAAATATGAGATAAATAAATGAAAAAGTAAATTTTTAAAAGTTTAAAGAAGATGAAGAAATCATTAAGTAAAAATTGTTTGAAGAAGGCAAGCCTCCTGGCCTGCCTGTTGTTCGGAAGCTGTATCTGGACCATGGCGCAGCAGATATCCGTTTCCGGAAGTGTAAAAGACCCCGCGGGCGAAGCCCTGCCGGGAGTAAGTATCAGTGTTCAAGGTACAACCAAAGGTACAGTCAGCGATGCGAACGGTGCATATACGATAGATGTACCCGGTACACAGTCTGTATTACAGTTCAGTTATATCGGCTATGTATCTCAAAGCATCACGGTTGGCGACCGCCGGACGATTGATGTAGTATTGGAAGACGACACGAAGATTTTGGAGGAAGTCGTGGTTGTGGGATTCGGAACGCAGAAGAAAGTAAATTTGACGGGGTCGGTAGGTATAGCTACAGCTAAAGAAATTGAATCGCGCCCGGTAAGAAACGCCGTGCAGGCTTTGCAGGGGGTTATTCCGGGTTTGAAGATTACCACCAGCACCGGACAGTTGAACACAGACATGAGTATTTCCATTCGTGGCGAAGGGACTATCAGCGACGGTTCCAGCGGCAGCCCGCTTATCCTGATAGATGGTATGGAAGGCGATTTGAATACTGTTAATCCGCAGGATATTGAGAATATATCCGTACTGAAAGATGCGTCGGCATCTTCTATCTACGGTTCGCGGGCGCCCTTCGGAGTTATTTTGGTGACTACCAAAAGCGGACAGAAAGGAAAAACCGTTATCAACTACAATAACAGTTTCCGTTATGCCAGTCCGCTTAATTTGCCCCAGTCGATGGATTCCTATACGTGGGCTGTTATGATTAATCAGGCACAGATTAATAGCGGCGGTTCGGCTTACTACAGCGAAGAAACCATGCGGAAGATGCTTGCATATCAAGCCGGAGAATTAACCGGAGGTATCGATCCGGCCTCTAACAATCCCAATGGTGCATGGCAGGACAGATGGTCGCAAGGGTATGCCAATACCGACCTCTATGCTGAAACATATAAAAGTTCCGTTTTCTCACAGGAACATAACCTCAGCGCTTCGGGAGGCAGCGACAGGATGACATACTATGCCTCTGCCAATTACCTGCAACAGGGCGGTATGCTCAAAATCGGAGACGACGGCATAAAACGATACAACATAACCGGTAAAATAACGGCTAAATTAACCGACTGGCTTTCCTTTAATTTCAGTACCCGTTATACGAACAATTATGTATGGGCGCCAACGATAGGCATGTATTATAATACGTATGGACGTCAGAACTGGCCCAATATACCCTGGTATGACCCCGCAGGTAATTTATTCCAGGATAATGCACTTACCATCGCATACGGAGGAACCAATAATAATAAAAGTGACCGGAACTACAACCAGGCCGCTTTCATTATTGAACCCATTAAAAACTGGATTACAAAGGCCGAAATCAATCACAGTATTTTAAACAGGAATGTAAAGAAAATCTCCTTACCGGCTTACGGATGGCAGCCAAATGGAGATCGGATGACCGGTACGACAAGTTCATCGCTTTCACAGGATGATATGAAAGAGAAATACCTTAATCTGAATATATACAGCGAATATTCCCGTTCATTTGCCGATGCGCATAATTTTAAAATCATGGGAGGGTTCCAGTCCGAAGAAATGCAGCAAAACTACTTTTATGCCTCCAAATATGGATTATTGGATTATGACCTGCCCGAATTTAACCTGACCAACGGGTTGAACGGCAGTAATACGGAAATTGCGCCAACCATAACCGGTTACAGCAACGAGTGGGCTACGGCAGGATTTTTCGGACGATTGAACTATGACTACAAAAGCCGCTATCTGTTTGAAGCCAATTTGCGTTATGACGGCAGCTCCCGTTTCCGCAGTGATAGCCGGTGGGTTTTATCCCCATCTTTTTCTTTAGGCTGGAATATTGCACAGGAAAATTTCTGGGAACCGTTGGCTGACGCAGTGAATCTTTTAAAATTACGGGCTTCTTACGGTCAACTGGCGAATCAGAATACAAGCGCCTGGTATCCTACCTATCGTGTTATGAGTTTGGGTGCATTAACCGGAACATGGTTAACCGCAACCGGAACAAAGCCTAACATAGCGAGCGTGGGTAGCCTGGTAAGTACATCGCTCACATGGGAAACCGTACGTACCTGGAACGCAGGTCTTGACTACGGACTGTTGAATAACCGCCTAACCGGGTCTTTCGATTATTTTACGCGCTATACATACGATATGGTGGGACCGGCCCCTGAACTCCCGGTTACGCTGGGTATATCTTCGCCAAGAACGAACAACACCGACCTTTATACCAAAGGATGGGAACTTTCCATTGCATGGAAAGACAGGACGGCCTTCGGTCTCAACTACGGAATCAATGTATCGCTGTCGGATCAGCAGACGTATATAGACAGTTATCCCGGTAATATTACCAATGGATTAGGCACTATTGGTGTCCCCAATTCTTCGTATATATCAGGACAAAAACTTGGCTTGATATGGGGATTTGAAACCATTGGAATTGCCAAAACACAGGAAGAAATGGATGCCCACCTGGCTTCGTTACCCGATGGAGGACAGACGGAATTGGGGTCGGAATGGAGTGCAGGGGATATTATGTACAAAGATTTGGACGGCGACGGAAAAGTCTCGTATGGCACTCGGACATTGGATGATCATGGCGATTTGAAGGTGCTGGGCGATGCCAATCCGCATTACTTCGCAGGGCTTGACCTTACTGCCGATTGGAAAGGTATTGATTTACGCTGTTTCCTGCAAGGGGTATTGAAGCACGATTTCTGGCCCGGCGGAAATGCGTATGGCAGTCAGGACGCCAATTCCGGCGGATATTTCTGGGGCGTCCGCGGCAATCACACTATGTGGCATGCGCGTGGTTTTACGGTTCACGAAGACTATTTCCGCGACGAACCCATCGGATTGGGAGGATACGAACTGCCGGTCAATTTAGACTCCTATTATCCCCGGCCGATAGCAAACAAAGGTGCGAAAAACCAACTGGTTCAAAGCCGCTATATGCAGGATGCACGCTATATCCGCATTAAAAACCTGCAGGTAGGTTATACGCTTCCTCAAGCATGGACACACAAGGCAGGCATATCAAAATGCAGATTCTTTTTCTCGGGAGAAAATCTTGTTACTTTCACTTCCCTGTTCAAACTATTCGACCCGGAAACGGCGTTCGGAGGTACGGGAGGTAATGCTTATCCCTTGTCTCGGACAATTTCATTTGGTTTAAGTCTAACTCTTTAATATCAATTAGTCATGAAGAAAAATATAATCTATATAATATTAATGGCAATAGCCGTTAATTGTGGTTTGACTTCCTGTAACGATTTTCTTGATCGCGAGCCGCTGTCCCAGATAGCGCCGGAAGCTTATTTCAAAGATGCCGGACAGGTACTGGCATATACCGACGAAATGTACGATCGTATTCTTCCCGACTGCGGCGGGAACTCTTACGGTATCTATGGCTGGGATATTGATACGGATAACCAACTGAAAGCAGATGTCGTGAACACACGCTTTGACGACGGAGAATGGAAAGTCGGGCAATCCGGCGGCAACTGGGCATTCGAAACGATTTACCGCTGCAACTATTTCTTCTCAATGGTCAATCCGAAATTTGGTGAAGATTTAAGCGGATCGCAAAATACCATTTCAGGAAATTTGAATGATATCCGGCATTACATCGGGGAAATGTATGTATTGCGTGCGCTCGAATATTTCAGCCGTTATCAGAATTTCGGCGATTATCCTGTCATTACCGAACCGTTGTCCGATGAAATGGCGGCGCTGACGGAAGCAAGCAAACGCGCTCCACGTAATGAAGTGGCTCGTTTTATCCTGTCTGATTTGGATAAGGCTATCACCCTGATGGACGGTACAGACCATAATACGACACGTATCAACAGAGATGTTGCACTTTTGATTAAATCGCGGGTAGCGCTTTATGAAGGTACATGGCTGAAATACTTCAAAGGAACAGCCTTTGTGCCCAACGGCGAGGGATGGCCGGGAAAATCAAAAGATTACAATGCCGGCTACCAGTATCCATCGGGCAGCATTGATAGCGAAATCGACTGGTTTCTCGAACAGACAATGGCGGCATCCAAAGAAGTTGCGGAAAAATATAAAGGCAACCTGACGGCAAACACCGGCGATTTGCAGCAAAGTGCATCCGACCCGAAAAATCCATACTTTGATATGTATATATCGGTTGATTTATCTTCTGTAAAGGAAGTGTTGCTATGGCGCCGTTTTGCGTCCACGGTTAAAATGCACGGCATCGCTGTTGCAGGCAATGTGGATAATAACTCTACCGGAGTAACCCGTTCGTTCGTACAAAACTTTCTGATGGCTGACGGTAAACCGGTATATGCACATGGCAGTTATGCCGAAGGGGACGATTATTATAAAGGAGACAAGTCTATTGCAGATGTTCGTGTCAATCGCGATTCCCGTTTATCGCTATTCCTTAAAGAGCCGGAACAGATAAATATTCTCGGAGGGACTACCACTCTCAATGTATTTTACGAAGAACCTTATCCGGACGTACTCGGAATAGGACAATACCGTTATCCGACAGGATACGGATTGCGAAAAGGTACGCCTTTTGACATTGCACAATACATCACCATGAACGGCTCTTTTACAGGCGTACCTCTTTACCGTTCCGCCGAGGCTTTACTGAACTATATGGAAGCAAGCTATGAACGCAATGGAACGCTTGATGGCTCAACTCTCGAATATTGGAAGTTGATACGTCAACGCGCTAAAGTAAGCGATGATATTGATGCAACGATCAGCGCTACTGATATAAGCAAAGAAGCCGAAAATGACTGGGGCGCTTATTCGGGAGGAAGCCTGATTGACGCTACGCTTTATAATATTCGTCGTGAACGTCGCTCGGAATTTATTGCCGAAGGTATACGTTATATGGATTTGTGCCGCTGGCGTGCAATGGACCAGATGATAACCACACCTTATATCCCCGAAGGCATGCACTTCTGGAATAGCGATATAGAAAGCTGGTACGATGCCGCCAAGATTATTGCCAACGGTTCCGATAAAGCGAATATCTCGCCGGCTTCGCAGAGCGAGTACATCCGTCCGTTCCAGAAACGTCAGTCGCAAAGATGCTATAATGGTTTCATCTGGCATTTGGCGCATTATCTGGAACCCATCGCAATTAAGCATTTTCAGATTACATCACCTGACGGCGCTACGGTAGATGATTCGCCGATATATCAGAATCCGTACTGGCCGATAGAAGCTGCACAACCCGCAGAACAATAGTTCAGGTTTATTTTTAAGGCATAAAAAAGATTGTTTGATTAAGAGAAGGCCATTCGTTCCAAAAAGAATGGCCTTTTATTCTTTGTCAATGTTGGTAAAACATGATATGTAAAAATTATAAGCAAAGGAACAGAAAAATTTCATAAACAGTAATAACTTGCTAAGAAAAAAGTAGTTATAAAAACAAGAAACGATGAGATATAACATTTTAATTAGTTTAATGCTGCTTTCAGGCATTCTGACCGTAAGCGGGCAAAATTCCGGCAGAGTAAAGTACAACTTTAATTCCGGCTGGTTGCTGCAAATCGGCGACGTCGAAAACGCGCAGCACGTAAATTTTAACGACCGAACATGGAAACCGGTAACACTGCCCGCCGCCTTCAACGAAGACGAGGCTTTCCGTGTGAGCATTGCGGAACATACCGACACAGTCGTCTGGTATCGAAAACATTTCCGCCTGCCGAAAACGGCCAAAGGGCAAAAGATTTTCCTCGAATTTGAGGGTATACGCTTCGGCGGCGAGTTCTTCCTGAACGGCAAATTAATCGGACGGCACGAAAACGGCGTGATGGCTTTCGGTTTCGACATTACCGGCCTTGTCAATGACTCCGGCGACAACGTACTTGCAGCGCGTATCGACAATTCGTGGCGCTATCAGGAGCATGCTACCGGCTCGACTTACCAGTGGAACGACCGCAATTTCTACGCTAACTACGGCGGTATTCCCAAAAACGTTTATCTGCACATTACGCCGCGCCTGTACCAGACTTTGCCGCTGTACAGTAATCTGCAAACAACCGGAACGTATATTTACGCCCGCGAAATCGACATTACGAAAAGGAATGCCGTGATTTATGCCGAGTCGGAAGTACGGAACGAGTTCCCAACGGAGAAAGAATTTTCGTTTGAAGTAACGGTTGAAGACCCGGACGGGAAGATTATCAAAACGATGTCGTCTCCCGCCGTTAAAATCAAGGCGGGCGAAACGCTGACCGTCAAAACCGGCGGCCGCGTCGAGAACCTGCATTTCTGGTCGTGGGGATACGGCTATTTATATAATGTATATACGGCGCTGAACATGGACGGCGTTCCGGCGGATGTGGTGAAAACCCGCACCGGCTTCCGCAAGACGCGCTTTGCCGACGGAATGTTTTGGCTCAACGACCGCGTGTTGCAGATAAAAGGTTATGCCGAACGCAGTACCAACGAATGGCCTTCCGTCGGGCAGTCCGTTCCGGCCTGGTTGAGCGATTATTCCAACAAATTACTGGTAGAATCGGGCGGCAACACCGTCCGCTGGATGCACGTAACGCCCTGGAAACAGGACGTCGAAAGCTGCGACCGCGTCGGCCTGATTCAACTGATGCCTGCCGGCGATTCCGAAAAAGACATTACAGGTCGCCGCTGGGAGCATCGCGTTGAACTGATGCGCGACGCCATTATTTACAACCGGAATAACCCTTCGATTATTTTTTATGAAGGCGGAAACGAGGCAATCAGCGAGGAACATATCGCCGAACTCAAAGCCCTGCGCGACCAATACGACCCCTGCGGCGGACGCGCCATCGGTTCGCGCGAAATGCTCGACAGCAAGATCGCCGAATGGGGCGGCGAAATGCTTTACATCAACAAAAGCGCCCGGCATCCGCTTTTTGCCACCGAATATTGTCGCGACGAAGCCCTGCGCCGGAACTGGGATAACGATTCCTATCCTTACCACAAAGACGGCGAAGGCGGACGCTATTCCCCTCGAACAGCGGATGCACCGTCAAGAGTAACTGACTTCAGCGCCTACAACCGCAACCAGAATTCATTTTTTAAGGAACTGATAACGCGCTGGTGGGATTATTACCGCGTGCGTCCGGGAACAGGGAAACGGGTGAGCAGCGGCGGCTTGAAAATTCAGTTCCATGAAGTAAACTCGCACTGGCGCGGTCAGGAAAACTACCGTCGAAGCGGTGTGGTCGACGCCATGCGTGTGCCGAAAGACGTCTTTTATGCCCACCAAATAATGTGGAACGGCTGGGTGGATATCGAAGCGCACGGAACGTACATTTGCGGGCATTGGAATTACGAAAATCCCAATGCAGAGATGTTGCATGCAGCGTCTCTACCGGACAACCCGTTTGCAAAAGACGTAATGGTCGTTTCTTCCGGCGAAAAGGTCGAACTTTTTGTCAACGGGAAATCGCAGGGATTTGGCGAACGAAGTGTCGGTTTCCTGTTTACTTTCCCCAATATTCAATGGGAGGCAGGCGTTATTGAAGCCGTAAGTTACGATGCAAATGGAAAAGAACTTAGCCGTGCCAAAAAGGAAACGGCAGGCAAGGCTGAAAAGATAACACTCCGGCTGATGACCGCCCCCGACGGCTTCAAAGCCGACGGCGCAGATTTGGCGTTAGTGGAAATTGAGGTGATTGACAGGGAAGGTCGCCGGTGTCTGCTGGATAATTCGATGATTGCCTTTGATTTGCAGGGCGAAGGCGAATGGCGCGGCGGAATAGCGCACGGCGAGGAAGGAAACTATATTCTCGAAAAACAGTTGCCGGTGGAATGTGGTGTAAACCGCGTATTAATCCGTTCAACAAAAAAGGCCGGAAAAATAAAATTAACGGCAACCGCCGCCGGTCTGCCACCCGTAACGGTTTCCTTCCGTTCCGTTCCCATTCCCGAAAAGAATGGATTATCGACATATATCAGCGGCGAACACCAACCGGCAAATCTCTCCCGTGGCGAAACGCCCGTGAGCGAATCCTATACCGTAAAACGTCATGCCGTGGATATCATCGCAGCCACAGCAGGCAGCAACGAGGCCGACGCCGTCAAAAGTTTCGACGACAACGAGCTTTCGGAATGGAGCAACGACGGACGGCCTTTGACCGGCTGGATAAAATACGAACTGGAACGCGACGCCGTCGTAAACGAAATAGAACTGAAACTCACCGGCTGGCGGATGCGCTCCTATCCGGTTGAAATTTTCGTGGACGATACGAAAGTTTTTGAAGGGGAAACGCCTAAATCGCTGGGATACGTATCCATTCCGGTTACGTCCGCAAAAGGAAGGTTCGTTACTGTAAAACTTATCGGACAGAGTGAAGATAAAGACGCTTTCGGGGGTATAGTAGAAGTCGAAGCCGCTACTGCCGGAGAACTCGACCTCTTTAAAGACCCGAATGCTGCAAAACAAAAGGGACAGCTGCGGATTATCGAGGCGGAGGTTTATGAGTAAATTATAGAATTATGCAGCAGAAAAAAATACTGTTATTAACATTCATATTTATCTTGTCGGCGCTGTCTGCTCATGCCCGGTTACCTGTAAGAATAGAAAACTTTCCGTTAAGCGACGTGCGCCTGACGGAAAGTCCTTTCAAACAGGCTCAGGATATGGATATCCGTTACCTGCTGGCTTTAGACCCTGACCGGCTATTAGCGCCTTTTCTCAAAGAAGCCGGATTGAGTCCTAAAGCCGGCAACTATACCAATTGGGAAAATACAGGACTGGACGGACATATTGGCGGGCATTATCTGTCGGCTCTTTCATGTATGTATGCCTCCACAGGTAATGAAGAAATCAAAAGCCGGTTGGAATACATGCTGAGTGAGTTGAAACGTTGCCAGGACGCTTCGGGTGATGGATATCTCTGCGGAGCGCCGGGAGGACGTGTTTTATGGCGGGAAATATCGGAAGGAAAAATAGATGCGGGAGCATTCAGCCTGAATAAAAAATGGGTACCCCTTTACAATATTCATAAAACTTATGCAGGGCTACGCGATGCTTACCTTCATACCGGCAATACAGAGGCAAAAGAAATGCTGGTAAAGCTCGCCGACTGGATGATTCGATTAGTTTCCGGATTAAGCGACGAACAGATACAGGAAATGCTTCACAGCGAGCATGGCGGATTGAATGAAACGTTTGCCGATGTAGCGTCCATTACGGATGATTGGCTTTATCTGAAGCTGGCTCATCAGTTTTCGCATCAGCAGGTATTGCAACCGCTGTTGCAGCGCGAAGACCGGCTGACCGGCATGCACGCCAACACACAAATACCGAAAGTAATCGGTTTCAAACGCATTGCCGACATGGAAGGAAATGAGAAATGGAGCGAAGCTGCGCGTTTTTTCTGGGAGACGGTAGTACATCATCGTAGCGTAAGCATCGGCGGAAACAGCGTGCGCGAGCATTTCCACCCGGCAAATGACTTCAGTAGTATGCTGCAAAGCGAGCAAGGCGTGGAAACCTGCAATACTTATAATATGCTCCGGCTGACAAAAATGCTGTATCAGACCGACGCCGATGTTTCGTACATGGACTATTATGAACGTGCGCTTTACAATCACATTCTTTCCACTCAAAATTCCGTACAGGGAGGTTTTGTTTATTTTACCCCTATGCGTTCGGGACATTACCGTGTGTATTCCCGGCCGCAAACCGGCTTCTGGTGTTGCGTGGGGTCGGGAATGGAAAATCACGCCCGTTACGGCGAGATGATTTACGGGCATAAGGACAGTCATTTGTACGTTAACCTCTTTATTCCCTCCACCCTGCGATGGGGAGAGGTTAACATTGAGCAGCAAACCTGTTTTCCGGACGAGGAGGCGACAACACTTGTCATCCATCCGGACAGGAAGGGGCGGAAATTTTCCGTACATTTCCGGCTGCCCGAATGGACGGAACAGAAAGAACTGCGCTTGTCGGTAAACGGAAAATCGCAGAAGATAACAGTAGAAAACGGTTATATCACGCTGAATCGTGCATGGAAGAAAGGCGATCGTGTGCGTTTGGAAATGCCGATGCATTTGCGGGCAATTGCCCTGCCCGACGGAAGTGCCAACTATTCCCTGTTATATGGCCCCGTTGTGCTGGCGTCCAAGCTGGGAACGCAGAATCAGGACGGGATGTTTGCCGATGACAGTCGCGGCGGACATATTGCCGGCGGCCCCCGGCTACCGTTACAAAATATGCCGGTGATCGTGGGAAACAAAGACAGCCTCCTGTCACATCTTCACAGGGTAGAGGATAAACCGCTCACTTTTACGCTCAAAGGAGTTTATCCCGAAAGCTACGGGGAAATGATACTGGAGCCGTTCTTCCGGCTGCACGAATGTCGCTATATGGTATACTGGCCGCTGCTTTCCGAACAGGAATTGCAGACTCGGCAGGAACTCCTTGCAAAAGAAGAAAAGGAACGCGCCGCCTTGGATGCCCTCACTGCCGACCGCGTGACTTGCGGAGAACAACAGCCTGAAAGCGACCATTTTATCCAAATGGAAAACTCGCGCACTGGAAGCGACGGGGGAATGCGCTGGCGCGAAACAGGCGGATGGTTTTCCTACCGCATGAAAACAAACGGCAAGCCGGCGATAAAAGTAAGAATTACATTCAGGCCGGAGAAAGGGCTGGACGCACGTGTGGAGGTAAACAGTCACCCGCTTGGAATACTGATGTCGGAACAGCCGGATGGAGTGGCGATACAGGAATTTGAGATACCGGAAGTTTTGCGTTCCAACGATTCTCTGGAAGTCAGGATTGGAACAGTGAACTCGACGGTTACGCCGCATCTTTATGAGGTACGGGTGATGGTTGATATGTAATTAATGTAATATACAAAAATAGATTGTGAAATGAGAAAGAGTTTAATTAATGTTGTTGTCATATCGCTTGGGATATTTTTATGCAGTTGGGATAATCAGGCGCAGGAAAAAATTGTCGTCAATGTTCAGAAGCGGGGCGCTACCGTATCTCCGTCCATGTACGGCATCTTCTTTGAAGAAATCAACCACGCAGGCGATGGAGGGCTGTATGCCGAACTGGTACAGAACCGGAGTTTTGAAGACGGTCAGTTGCCCGAAGGTTACAGTCTTAGGGGAAACGTCATAGTGCCTCCACCGGTAAAAAACCATCTTACGGGAAAGGTAAACCAAATAGAGGACAGGAAAATGAGATGGAATCCGGAGCCGGTAAGAGGCTGGTCTTTACAGGCGAAAGACCCGGATGCTGCAGGCATAAAAGTTACCGGAGAACGTCCGTATTTCGGGACGGCGCCCAACAGTCTGGAAATAACGGTTCACGACGCTTCGCAGGAAGTGGCGGTGGTGAACGGCGGCTTCTGGGGAATGGGCATCGAAGCCGGAGGAAAATATCATCTGCGAACCATTGTCCGTGTTTCTGCCGATTATAAAGGAACGGTACAGGCCCGCCTGCTTTCCGAAAATGGAAACGTACTGGCTTCCTGTCCGATTGAAACGGCAAGGCCGGAAGAATGGAACGATTTCAGAAAAACGCTCACCGCGAAAGGGAAAGACGCCAAGGCTAAGCTGGCCATCGTCTTCAACGGTACGGGCAAAGTGTGGCTGGATTATGTTTCGTTATTTCCCGATAATACTTTCAAGGGTCGGAAAAACGGGCTTCGCAAAGATATTGCCCGAATGATAGCCGGTTTGAAACCTTCCTTTGTCCGCTGGCCCGGAGGAACAATCGTGGGAGGCATTACATTAGATACCCGCATGGACTGGAAAAAGATGCTGGGCGACCCGGCATCCCGCCCCGGTGAGATAGTAACATGGGGATACCGGTGTTCATACGGACTGGGCTATTATGAAATGTTGCAGTTCTGCGAAGACATTGGAGCGGATTTCATGTACGTGTGCAATGTCGGTCTTGGCGACCAGTACCGGATGGGAAATGCCTGTCCCGAAGACTCTGTCAGGTTCTATATTGATGATTGTCTGAATGCTATTGAGTACGCCATTGGCGATAAATCGACCGTTTGGGGAGCGCGTCGCGTTGCTGACGGACATTCGGAGCCATTCCCATTGAAGTACGTGGAAGTAGGGAATGAGCACTGGGGAGAAGAATACATACGGCGTTTTGCCGTTTTCCATGATGCTATAAAAGAGCGTTATCCCCAGCTTCAAATCATTTACAATGCCCAGGAATTTAAGGCTGACACCACCGAACAGGTAAAAACGGATTTGACAGATCCTCATTTTTATGAAACGGTTCAGGGCTTCTACAGAAAAAACAATTTCTTTGACCGTCACCCAAGGGGCAAATACAATATTTATGTCGGCGAATATGCCTGCAATTCCGGCGTTGGTTCGGGGAACATGGCTGCCGCACTTTCCGAAGCGGCATTTATCGACGGAATGGAACGCAACGGAGACTTGGTGACCATGACGTCTTTTGCTCCATTGCTCGAAAACGTCAACGACCGGAGATGGCCGGTCAACCTTATCCGCTTTAACTCCGAAAAGGTAATCGGACGCAGTTCCTATTACGTACAGCAAATGGCTTCCCTGAACCGTCCCGCTTATAACGTTTGGAACAGTCTGAATGAGGGGAAAAGCGATACGCTCCGGCTACAGTTCATGGCTTCGGGCATTGACGAATCGACAGGCGAGCTGGTACTGAAATTTGTGAACGGTTCCGGCGACACATTCCCAACCGTCATTCAATTGGACGGGACAACCGAAGTACAAAAGGAAGGCAAAATAATTTCACTTGCGGCAACAAGTGGAAAAGAAGAAAACACGCCGGATGAGCCTCGTAAGATTTATCCGCAGGAAAGCAGGTTCGACGGTTTTGGTAAAACATTCAGTTATGAATTTATTCCCTATTCCTATACTGTTTTGAGAATAAAAATAATGTAAATTATACGAATACATGAAAAGAATTATTTGGTTTTATTTTTTAATCGGATGTTGTATTAATGCTTCCGTATTCGCTCAACAGGTGACAGTTGCGCCGAACCTTCAAACCGGCGCAATAGACGCATTGACCGTCCACGGCGACAAATCCGGCATGAACTGGATACTGAAAACCGATGGCAGCCAGTATGCCTGGATAAAAGAAAATTACGGCTGGGGACTGGGCTACTTCACCGAGACCTTGGAACGTGAAAGCATGAAAAGAGAGTGGAAAACGCCATCCGAAATCAGCGCCGGCGGCATGGAAGCAACCTACCGCGAAGGAAATATCCTTATCCGTGTAAAACGGCAACCTGAACAAAATGACCTGGTAGAGACCTATACTTTCATCAACGAAGGATCGGATGCCGTATACCTGTCTGATATAGGGATTTATACCCCTTTCAATGACAACTATCCCGACGCTGTAACCTGCATCAACACCCGTACACACGCCCACATCTGGGAAGGCGGAACCGCCGCTTATGTTAATGCCTTGCGCATGGGAAATTACGCGCCTCATCTTGGACTGGTTGTTACCGGTGGCTCCGTGAAAAGTTATGAGATATGGGAGCGCGGACACCGGAAAGGCAATTCGCATTACCGTGGCGTTATTACGCTCAATCCGCCGAACACGCTGTTGAAAGCGGGTGAAACATGTTCAATCGCATGGCGGCTCTTTTCTCATTCGGGCAGCGAAGATTTCCGCAATAAGCTGCTGGACTTGGGAAGTGTACTCGCTTCATGTAACAAATATATATTCGAAAAAGGTGAAACAGCCCGTGTGGAGTTCCGCAGCAAGCAGCCATTGAAGAATTGTAGCATAAAGAAAAACGGCGTGCCTCTCCCGACAGAATATGAAGGCGACGTCTGGTTTGCAGAAACCCTGATGGAACAGGCAGGAGAAGTCCGCTTCGACTTCTGCTACGGAGAAGGCAAACAGACACATGCTGCCTGTCTGGTGTTTGGCAGCATTGATTCCCTGATTGAAAAACGCACCCGTTTTATCCGCGACCGCCAGCAAATGAACAACCCTGCCGACCTGCGCGACGGCGCCTATATGGTCTATGACAACGAAACAGACAAAATCTACCTGAACGATACTCCCAACGCCAATCCGGTTGACCGCGACGAAGGGGCGGAACGTGTCGGCATGGGCATACTGCTGGCCAAACAATATCTGCTGACACAGGATACTGCGCTGAAATCCTCGCTAACGAGGTATGCAAAATTTCTGCGTGAGAAATTGCAAACCGGAGATTACGTCACCTATTCCAGCGTTGACCAAAAGGGACGCATCCGCGGATACAACTATATGTGGGTCGCCTCGTTCTACTTCGAGATGTACAAGGTAACCGGCGACAGGCAATACGCGGAGGACGGTTATCAGACATTGCAGGCGATGTTCCGCCGGTTCGGTTATGGCTTTTATGCGATTGAAATTCCGGTTCTGTCGTCTCTTCAATCTTTAAAAAAAGCCGGTATGAAATCCGAATACGACGACTTGAAGGATGACTTTTTCAAAACGGGAGATATTTTCATCCAAAACGGTCTGAACTACCCAAAGCACGAAGTGAACTACGAGCAGAGCATCGTTGCTCCTGCCGTTACATTCCTCACGCAGCTTTATCTGGAAACAGGGATACAAAAGTATCTTGACGAGGCCAGGCATCAACTTCCCGTGCTGGAAGCTTTCAACGGGTTCCAGTCGAGTTATCACTTGAATGATATTGCAATTCGGCATTGGGACGGTTACTGGTTCGGCAAGCGCGAAATGTTCGGCGACATTTATCCGCATTACTGGAGCGCTCAAACAGGCGTCGCATTTTATTATTATGCACAGTGCACGGGCGATCCGACATATCGGCAGCGTGCCGAAAACATAGTGAGAAATAACCTCTGCCTCTTTTTTGAGGACGGAAAAGCTTCCTGCGCTTACCTGTATCCGTACAAAATAAACGGCATAAAAGCGCAGCTCTACGACCCTTATGCCAATGACCAGGACTGGGCGCTGGTTTCATATCTGACAGTAAATGACAAATAATCCATAAATACAATGAAGCATTTATTTTTCCTGATTACCTTTTCGATTGCCCTGTGCGGCTGCAAGTCCCGGCAAACCGGTAATAGTATTATCAGCGGTATCCCCTGGTTCGACAATAACGGGCAGGTGGTCAATGCCCACGGTGCATGTATTGTGGAAGATGGCGGTCGATACTATCTTTTCGGCGAATACAAATCGGACACGGCAAACGTTTTTACCGGTTTCAGTTGTTATTCATCAGCCGACCTTGTGAACTGGCAGTTTGAGCGTATTGTTCTGCCGCAACAAAAAGACGGCTTGCTGGGACCCAATCGTATCGGCGAGCGCGTAAAAGTAATGCGCTGTCCCGCAACCGGCGAATACGTCATGTATATGCACTGCGATGATACCGGCTACAACGACCCGCATATCGGTTACGCCACCTGTCGTGCCATTAACGGCGATTACGAATTTCAGGGCGCACTGCTTTATGAAGGTCAGCCCGTAAAACGCTGGGATATGGGAACGTTTCAGGACGACGACGGCAAAGGCTATTTGCTGATACACCACGGTGATATTTATCGTTTGAACGACAATTACAAATCGGCGGAAAAGTTGCTGCCTCACGTTCAGGGAATGGGTGAATCGCCTGCCATGTTCAAAAAAGACGGCATATATTTCCTGCTTTCATCCAACCTGACAAGTTGGGAACGCAACGACAATATGTATCACACCGCCGCCAATATGGAAGGCCTCTGGACAAAACAGGGACTTTTCGCTCCCGAAGGCACGCTCACCTATAACTCGCAGTGTACCTTTGTTTTTTCACAAATTTGTAACGAAAACACAGTACCAATGTACATGGGCGACCGCTGGAGTTTCCCCAAACAAGGCTCCTGTGCTACTTATGTATGGTTGCCACTGCATGTCGAAGGCACAAAGCTGACTTTGCAAAAGCCTGAAAACGTCATGACCGAAGGGAAAAACCTGCTGAAAAAACCGTTTGTTTCCAATACGAAAGGCGATTTTACAGAAGTGAGATTTTCAGGCAAACAAATCGCTGTTTACGGCGAAAGCAATGCTCACGGCGGTTATGGGCGCATGATTATTACGGACAAAAACGATAGGACAGTCGTTTCGTCATTCGTCGATTTTTACAGCAAAGTTCCCGACAAGGCACTACGCTACATCAGTCCTCGGTTACCCCAGGGCGATTACACACTGAAAGTGGAAGTAACCGGTGAAAATTCAACCTGGTCGGACAAACGCAAAACTATTTTCTACGGTAGCGACGATTACTTTATAAACATAGAAAAAATAGCGATATGTACAGAAAAATACTCTTATTGAGCGGTCTGCTTTTACTCATTCCAATGACGGGTTTTAGTGTGAAACCGGTTTTGTTTGAAAAAAATGGAACAACTTACGTTTATATCGGCAAAAACGAAAAGCCGGTGGTTTATTCCGCTTTTGAGATGTTGCAAAATGACATAAAGTCAGTTTTCGATGCCGATTTACAACTGACCGGCAACAGGGAACAGGCACAAATTATCGTTTCTTCTTCCAAAGAATTGCAAGGCAAATGGGAAGCATTTCAAATTGACGTTCAAAACAATAAATTGATTATTTCAGGAAGCGACGCTCGCGGGAAGGCTTATGGAATACTTGAAATTTCCCGAATGATTGGCGTTTCGCCCTGGGTATGGTGGGCGGATGCAACGCCCGAAAAACGGGAACTGTTCCTGTTTTCGGAAATCAAAGAATGCTCGCAGTCGCCTTCTGTGCAGTATCGCGGCATTTTCCTCAACGACGAAGACTGGGCGTTGATGCCGTGGAGTACGCGGACATTCGAACCGACTACCCGCAACGGCGCCATAGGTACAAAAACCTATTCCAGAATATTTGAACTCCTGCTTCGCCTCAGAGCCAACACAATATGGCCAGCCATGCACGAATGTACCGTTCCTTTCTTCTTTGTGGAAGGAAACAGGGAAGCCGCCGAAAAATACGGTATTGTATTGAGTACTTCTCACGCCGAACCGATGATGCGCACCAACACCGGCGAATGGAATACCAAAGAGTTTGGGGCATTCAACTTCCTGACCAATAAAGACCGTGTACTTTCCTACTGGGAAGAACGGGCAAAGGAACTCACAAAAACAGAAAATATCTATACCACAGGGATGCGCGGCATACACGACGGACGTATGCAGGGTGTGAAAACCCTCGACGATGAAACAAATGTACTCCATCAGGTAATTGAAGAACAGCGCAATATGCTGAAAAAGAATAATCCGGACAGAAAAATTACAGACATTCCACAAATTTTTGTTCCCTATAAAGAGGTCTTGAAAGCCTACGACAACGGACTGAAACTCCCAGAAGACGTAACCCTTGTATGGTGCGATGACAATCACGGCCATATTATGCGCCTGAGTAATCCCGAAGAACAGAAACGTTCGGGCGGCGGAGGCGTCTATTATCATATCTCTTACTGGGGAAAACCTCACGACTACCTTTGGCTTGCCTCCACACAGCCGGGATTGATTTACGCTGAAATGAAACGCGCCTGGGATAACAACGCCCGTCGCCTCTGGATTCTGAACGTGGGCGACATTAAACCGGGCGAATACCTGACAGAGTTTTTCCTCGATATGGCGTGGAATATCGACGCTTTTTCGGGCGATAAGATTTATGCCCGCCAGCAACAATGGATTAAGAGCGTTTTCGGTGATGCGGCAACTGCGGATATAGATAAAATCATGCGCCAATATTACCATTTGGCCGGACAGCGCAAACCCGAACATCTGGGCTGGAACCGTGTGGAAGATTCTTCGCGGGAAAAGGTAGAAGATACCGGATTTTCGCCTTTCTGTTTTGGTGACGAAATGGAACGCCGTATCAATGCATACAGCGAAATAACCGTACTTTCGGCGCAAGTGTACGAAAAGCAAATCCCGGCACAGTTGAAACCGGCTTATTTTCAACTGGTACACTATCCTGTTGCAGCAAGTGCGGCGATGAACCGGAAAATGCTTTATGCCCAAAAGTCCCGTCATTATGCCGGACAGGATGTTGAACTTGCCGGTTATTATGCACGTCTCTCAACCGGTGCGTATAACGAAATCACCGCATTGGATTACACCTATAACAGGGATATGCTGAAAGGTAAATGGGAACTGATGATGGACATGAAACCGCGGGATTTACCCGTATTTCAGGCGCCGCTGTTGCCCGAACTCCCAGCCGGAGCGCTTTACAGCGAACAACCGGTGCTGCCCGAAGCGCCTGCATTAGTGGAGACGGCCGGAACGCCGGTAGAAGGCGACCGCATGATTGCCCTTAACGCCTGTAATTATACAAATAACATCCGGTTGGAAACCATAGAAGGACT
>JAISEJ010000130.1 GCA_031264155.1 Tannerella sp.
ATAAGTTTTACTTTCGCGGTTATTTGGATTGCTGATCCGGGTTCCTTTCTTTTTGATTTTTTTTGTTAATACTCCTGCTATCTTTTTTTTGCAAATTTACTCCTTTTTTTATGCACTGCAAATATAAGGCGCGGTTATGAAAATAAAGCCCTGACCGGGCTTTCGATGGCATGCAAAACTGTGCCTTGCGTAACATCAATAAGTAAGTACAACCTGCACGATATTCCCGTCAAGGAAGTAAATCTTCAATTTCTTGGCGACTTGGAAGTTTATCTTTTTGCAAACGGCTATTCAAAAAACACGGTCGTTACCATAATGAAAAAGTTCCGGCACATCATCGAAATCGCCATGAATAAAGAATGGATTTACAGGAATCCGTTCAAGGAGTTTAAACTTCAATGGCAAAAAGTGGACAGGGGATATTTAACGCAGTCGGAACTGGAAGCAATGATTGATTTCCGGTTTGAAGGCGGACTTCTCGGTTACAGGATTGCGACACCGGAAGCAAAGGTTTTCCGGCAGTTTGTCAATGCCGCCCTGTGCGAGCGGTTGAAAGGAGACAAAATGCCGGAACGGGATGTAAAAATCGTTTGGCTTTACAGCCATCAAATAAATTGTTTGTGGAATTAAAATAGCCTAATAATCAATTGTCAATCCCGGCACGTCAAAATCCAAGAAAAAGCAAGCTTTACATCTATACCTTGAAGGCTTGGGCTTCCGTTCCACAGGGAGATTTTTAGGTATAAGCAATGTTTCTGTCTTAAATTGGATTCGCAGTTTTGGTAAAGAAGTTCAGGAACTTGATTCGGAAAGCCAGGAAATAGAGAGGGTTGAAGTTGATGAAATGCATTCTTGCATTGGGTCAAAAAAAACTGCTTTTTTTAAAACGTATTAAGTGGCCGGAATTTCTTCCGACCACTTGTGGCTGGACGCTCGCTTTTCCGCTTTTTAAATTTTGTATCCGAAACTCTTCGCTTGCCGTTTAAAAAGAGCCTATCTTAGAGCAGATGCTATCACCGAAAAGAACAGGATCGTAAAAAAGATTGAGAGGACGATGGATATAATAAATATGTACAATGCCCACATTGACCACGATTTCTGCACTCTTTTGAAATGATTGAAATCTTTCCAGTACCGGCCTTTCCACGCCCACACATTCCCTTTAATACCCAGGACGATATTAATGATCAACATTGCAATCCAGCCGATATAAGGTATCAAAACCACCAGCGGCCAGTAGACGCCGTTAAATATACCCCAGAGCCATCCGAAGAAGAAAGCGCCCCAGTTCCAGGAATTAAGTTCGCGTTCGATATTCGTTCCCGCATCGTCACCATAGTTATAGTTTCTGAAGTTAGCGGAAGGCGGCATTTGATGAGGGCCATTGTTGCCGCCGTATGCCGGACCATATGCCGGCCCTTTCGCTTCGGTCGGCTTTTGCGACAGCAGGGACAGAGCATTGTCAATCATACTCCACGATAAAACAAAGTTCCGCCCCAGCGTTATCATGTCGTTCGGGAATATCTCAATTTTTGTACGGTGGACGGCATTGTTATTTACAAAGGAACCGTTGGTGCTAATATCTTCATATATCACACGACCGTTGTTATAATAAATATTTGCATGATTCCTGCTAACCCCGTCATAAGCTTCACTTACATGAATGTCACTCGAAGGATCTCTTCCTACTGTAATTCTACGTTCCATACTCTTTTATTTTTAAATTAATAACTATTATTACTTATATCTTTGTATTTGCCGCCATTTGAACGGTATCCGTTTTTATTTGCATATCACCGGATTATGAATGTACAATAAATAATACAGGCCCAGGGCAGCCAGGCAAAGCAGCAGTATCAAAGAAAGGACGGCAACCTTTACAAACCGACTCTTTTTGGTTTTTACACCTTCCCCGCCCAGCGGCGTAACCGCCGCCTTATCCTCCCCGCCATCCAGATTGTTCGCGCCCGAAACGATTCTGCATAAAGCGACCGTCACGTTATCATAGCCGCCTTTTCTCAGGGCTGATTCGATCAGTTTAGTCCTGGATAAATAGATATTGTCCGACGTATCAGCCAATATTTTTTCTATTTCCCGGTCCCTCAACATGCCCGACAAGCCGTCGGTACACAACAGGATTACTTCGCCGCTGTACAGGTCGTATTCGACGAAATCAGGCTCGGCCGTCTTTCGCGGATCGCCCAGGCTTCGCGTAATGATGTTGCTGTTCGGGTGGTCAAAAGCCAGGTCCTTATCCAGCCGGCCCGTATCGACCAGATCCTGAACATACGAATGATCTTTTGACAACTGTATCAGGCTTGTCCGGGGATGAAAGGAATAGGCGCGACTGTCGCCACACCAGGAGATATACACTTTCCCGTCGAGTATCCAGGCCATAATAACCGTAGTACCCATCCCTTCCGTATCCGGATCTTCCTTCACATGTTCCTTTATGGCATTATCGGCAGAGATAATAGCCGCTTTCATGTATTCCTGTATTGAAGCGGTGCTGCCGGTGACATCAGTTGTTATACAATCGGACGAAAATGCTTTTCGAATCGTGTCAATCGCAATACGTGATGCTATTTCCCCGGCATTCATGCCGCCCATACCGTCTGCAACGACTAAGAGACAACCCTTTTCATTCAACACCGTATCGCTATCCGGTATAAACCACTCCGATTCGGCGAGGTCAGCGCAAACAACGAAATTATCTTCATTACCGGAACGCTGTAGCCCTACATCCGTCCCCGCCATCAGTTGAAAGTAAATTTTATTCATCTGTTATTTTTTTCCGGGTTTAATTATTAACATTTACATCGTCCTGTTTCTCCAAGGTTTTCATTTCACATTTGCAACGGGAATCCCATAATAATATTACCTCAACCGGCATGTTATCGCGGTGGCTCATCAATAGTCAAACAAAAAGCGCCTGTCTCCCAAAACAATGATATCGCCGGGTTTAAGTTCCGTTTTTTCCGACACATAGAGATATGTCGTTTTCAATTCACTGCGATCTCGAATAAACCAGTGTTTGTTCTCGCAAGTCAACACAGCCTGTTCCTTAGAAGTAATAGTCGCATTATCCGGCTCCGTGTTTGCCCTGTTCAGAACGATCTCTTCGCCGGAAAAAGACAGTGGCGCCGGCGTCACCGGTTCTTTTTCGTCGGGAATCAGGGTAAGGGAGCAATAATAGCGTTTCCCGGGACGAATCGTCCGGCGACCGATATTATTTTCAGGCGTTGCATCTTCCTGCGCTTCATCTTCCTGCATTTCAAATTCCGGCACATCTTCTTTATCCTGCAAAGCGGCTCCACATTCCGGACAGTAATAATAACCCGAAGGCACGGGAAAGTTACAGTTAAGACAGATCGTCTGATTCTGTTTTGCAGTCGGCTTAGCTCCGGGAGAATCACTGCCCTCGCCGCCCGAAAAAATCGAATCTTCATTCACCGTCTTCCTAATCTTAAAATTAGCCGTAGCATTGATATCCGGAGAAGTAAAGCCTCCTCCCCGTTCCTGATATAACGGTTGATTACACTTAACACATTTTGTGCTGTTCGTCGGATTGTCCCATCCACAATTTTTACATCTCATCGTATTCTATTTTTAATAATTAAGTTACCAGCGAAATATATATCCGATTCTTATCTGAATCTTATTCAGTTTATGAACGTAACCGTTCATCCCCGTTCTTGCATCGTCCAAAGACAGGCGCATACGTTCCGATTTCCAGTAGGTTGTATTAGCTATATTCATCAATCCCATATCGTAATATACCCCCAGGTTGAAGCCGGCATATTCCAGCACGGTTCCCAGGGAAACACCGGCGTCTATATTCCGGAGAGGAGCGTTTTTGAACTTATCATTATTACTATAAACCGGACTTTCTCCTGTCAGATATACCTGGGATATGCGTCCCGAACGGCCAAACATGTCTATTTCTCCGGTAACCGTGCTTTTTATCTCATGAACATCTCCTGTCGACCTGTTACCTGCATATTCATATTCCGTCAGCGAAGGATAATCCCTGGTACCTTTTATTTTACCTTTAGCCGACAGGCCGTATCCGACGTATGGCCCTGCATTTATTTGCAACATCGCTTTTTCGGCGAGGGGAATCCGGTAGGAAAATAAGATCGGTATTTCGAGATAGTTTAATGTATATTCTTCCGTGAAATCATCATACCCTTTTCCTTCGAGATAAGTTGTGGGAGTATAATATTCCTTCGAATAGTCATAGCTTCCCGACATGACATTCTTTATGTTCAGGTTCGTATAATACAAACCGGTCTGAACATAGATGTTTTTTGAAACCCGTATGTCGGCAACCAGGCCGCCGCTAAATCCTATTTTTGATAAAGAATACGAAGGACTCATATTCCTGTGTCCGTAGTCAATGGCGCTTCCCGTAAAACCGGACGCTTTAGCACTGAAATTCGGCATTAAAGCGTTCGCCATTATTCCAAAGGATATTTTACGCCCGGAAAGATCTTCAGGTTTGGGCAGCGAATTTTCAATTTTCTTCTCCTGCACATTCACTGGTTTCTTGCCGGCTTCCTGCGACACACTTATCATCCGGGTCAAAGTTTTTGATTTGACCGTAATATTCCCTTTCCGTTCTTTTGTTGAATCATTGACGCCAACCCTCACCCTTATCGTATTATCGTCTTTTTCCACACGGCACCAGGATAATGCCGTCGTGACTTCCCACGGTGTATTGGAAGAAACGGCTATCACGCTTTCTTTTCCCTCTGCCGGAAACGTCAACGACGACTGCATAGCGCTTAACTGTTCCTTGCCGGCTCCCTGCGACACGCTTATCGTTCGAGTCAAAGTTTCTGATTTGACCGTAATATCCCCTTTCCGTTCTTTTGCCGAATCATTGACGTCGACCTTCACCTTTATCGTATTGCCTGCTTTTTCCACACGGCACCAGGATAACGTCGTCGTGACTTCCCACGGTGTATTGGAAGAAACGGTTATCACGTCTTCTTTTCCCTCTGCCGGAAACGTCAGCGACGACGATGTGCTTAACTGTTCTCTGCCGGCTCCCTGCGACACGCTTATCGTCTGGGTCAAAGTTTTTGATTTGACTGTAATATCCCCTTTCCGCTCTTTTGCCGAATCATTGACGCCGATCTTCACCTTTATCGTATTATCGTCCTTTTCCACACGGCACCAGGACAACGCCGTCGTGGCTTCCCACGGTGTATTGGAATAGACGGTTATTACGTCTTCTTTTCCCTCTGCCGGAAACGTCAGCGACGATGGCGATGCACTTAACTGTTCTTTGTCCGCCGCCTGTTCAACAGGAATCTTTATTTGGTTATTACTACCCTTTATTTCGATGATTGCCGTTCTGGGAAGAGTTGATTTGTTAGGCTCACAGGTAATTACGACAAGATTGTTACCTCGTTCAGCAACACACCAGTTCGCATTGTCGGTGACAGTCCAGCTATTATCTCCCGATACGGAAATATTCTCAACGCCTCCCTGTTCGGGAAACCATATTTTTTCTTTAGAAACCCGGACAAACACAGGGGCAGGCGTGGGATTGAGCGCATCAATCGCCTCTTTACATTCATCTATCCGCTTGTTACAGTTGTCCCGTAACTTTGCATCGCATTTTCCGGCTTCCTCAAATTTCCGGATAGCCTCCCGATAGCTTTCGCGGTTCTTTTTATTCATTAATGCGAGACCCTCATTATAAATATTCACACAGGAAAGCGCATCAATTGCCTTTTTACATTCATCTATTCGTTTGTTGCAGTCATCCAGCAACTTTGCATCGCATATTCCGGCATCTTCAAATCCCTGAATAGCCTCCAGATAACTTTCTCTGCTTTTTTTATTCATTAATGCGAGACTTTTATTATAAATATCCACACAAGCAGGTTCTTGCGCACAAATGTTACCATCAAATATGAACAAACATAACATAACAAACAGCAATAACGTATATATCTTTTTCATGACTTATATATGATTAATTATTTACTACATGTTCTTCTTCAACGAAATCTCTCAGAAAATTTGCTCTCTCGGATAAGGCCTTGGCTGCCGGAAGCTGATTACGCTCTTTCATTCGCTCCGCTCTGTATAGAAAGTCTTCGTAGGCTGTTAAAATCAACTTCTTCACCCCGTCTATTTTTTCCCGGGCCTGATCCTTTTCCTTTAGCAAATCGTCGATCTTTTCTACGGCCTTCAACGCATTTTGATAATTTTTCAAAGCGTCTACATACTTTAGTTCAAATTCGATTTCCTTTTTCAGGCCAATGCCATGAAGACTGTCCCCCCGATGAATATAATGATTATATTGACTCAACGCCGTTTGACTTAACTCCTCATTTTGCTTAAAGTCGCCGGAGAACTTATTCTCAATAAAAAATGCAGCGATTATTAAAACAATCGCCGACAGTCCGGCTACTAACCAGACGATAAATTTTTTATGATCAACTCCTTGAATCTTCTCTCCTTCCAGCATGCTTTTGGCGCGATTGCTTAAATCAAGAGCCGTCGGCCGTTCCCATGTTTCTTTTGCCAGGCATTGATAGACGATCTTTTTTAACTCATTGGAATAATTTTCTTTGATTTTAGGAATATCAGCGCCGTTTTTCTGCAATAACCCGCCATACTCTCCGAACGGGACATTCCCCGTCAGCAGTTCAAACATCGTAGCGCCTAAAGACCAGATATCGCTGGCCCTAACCAGCAGCGGATCATCTCCGAACCGTTCGGGAGGCATATAGGCCAATGTGCCGCCGCCGGTAGCAAGCATGGAGGTTGCACTCCCACGCAATGTGTTTCTGATTCGGGTGCTGATGCCGAAATCCGTTATTACGAAACGGCCGTTCCTGTCTATTAGAATATTATCCGGTTTAATATCCTGATGTATAATCGGAGGCTTATTCGAATGTAGATAGTGCAGGCCTTCCGATACATCCCGGATGAAAAGCCATGCTTCTTTTTCATCTATCCGGCTAATGAGTTTAAAGGCCGAGCCTTTCTCGCAATAGGCCAGGACAAGAAACGGCATATTCTCATAATGGTCATAGTGCGAAGGCTTCAGGAGGTTACTGTGATTCAGGTCGAATAATAATGCAAATTCATGCGTGAATAACCGTATCCCTTCTTCATCAAGCCCTCCACCCGAAGCATAAAACTTCAAAGCGACTTGCGTAGACGTCCACATGTCATCCGCCAGCCAAACTTCCGAAAACCCGCCCTTACCTAAAATTCTCAACAACAAGTATCGCTCCTTAACTAATGTATGCTCCCTTAACATAATATATATAATAATGACGATTCGATCTAAAGAGATTGATATTAATATGTGCCGGACATCCCCGAATTTTCAACACATTACTAATATTTTATGTTTTTCACCAAAATCCGCGTAAAGATACTATTAATTTTTATTATACAAACATTTTAATATACTAATTAAAAAAACAATCTCATTTTTAAGATGAATTATAAACCATAGCCTCATAACATCATCGGTTTCATATCCGGATATGAACTGTTTCGTTATGAATATGCTGTTTGCATCTGCCACGGAGTGCTTGGATGCTACATCTCTTGAACCGGGATTATTTTTCTCCCCGAAAATACTTCCGTAACGATGATATTCGTATGTGTGCATTTCATTCGTAAACGTAGCGGCCGTCTGCTCTTTGACTTGCGTTTTCGACAGTTTTGCGGCGGACGATTGCTCCCGTTATTCCGCGATTAATATACAGGTTTCCGGCTTCTATACAGTTACGCCATAACAAGCGTTTTTCTTCATTCAGGCTTTGCAATCAGGCCGTCAGGCCATATTCCGATGAATTTGCATATTCGATTCCCTGCTTCAGGTCGTCGATGCGGACGACGGACAGCAATGGATCAAAAAGTTCATTTTCGAAGGTGTAGCTTTCCGGTTTTACGCCCCATTTGACGGACGGTTTCAGGATATATTTCTTTTCGTCGACAAATTCGGGCGCTACGAGCCATGATTCACCGGGTTCAAGATGCTCGATGGCGTGATGCGGTTTTTCATTGTTATTGTCAATCATCGGCCCTACGGTATTCATCGTGTCCCAGACGCTTCCGGTGCGCAGGCTTGTTACGGCGTCTTTCAGTTTTGCCTTGAACGCTTCGTCATGGTATGTCTTTTTATCCAGCAACAGGAGCGAACATGCGGAACATTTCTGGCCGGCATTGCCGAAAGCGGACGATACGATGTTTAATATCGCATGGTCTTGGTCGGCTGCGCCGGTTACGATAATCGCGTTCTTACCGCCCGTATCGGCTGAAAGCGGGGTTTTCGGGTTGCTCTTCAACAAGCGGAAAGCCGTGTCCGTTCCGCCGGTCAGGATTACATGCTTAATGGACGGATGAGCCGTCAGACAGGCTAACGTATCGCGGTCTGCCGGACAGACAACCTGCAATGCGTCACGGGAGACGCCTGCGTCCCAGAAACTGTGCGGCAAGGAAATGCCAGTGCGGACTGTCAAGTTTCAGATTGAAGGTGTAACTGAGGAAATTATCTTTTCCCGTATTTTCGTCCAGACGGGTTTCTCCGCCAGTAAGTACGCATAGGCGATGCTGAAATAATTATGCGAGGCCACGTCGACCTGACAGGCTTTAATGTTTTCAGGTTGCAGGGAAATATCAAGCAGGTGCATGTAATTCGCATCCGCTTCAACCTTCGAACGATATACCGGGTTCTCCCATCCCCGCAACGATGAGACGACGTTTTCCATCTGCAGGTTAGCGCCTTTCACCAGCCGCATTTTCAGCGAAGCACCTCCACCGGCCACGCGCTCCTTTGCAAATTCAAGTAGACGCGCCTGCAATCCTTCCGCATCGGGAAGATATGCCTGGATGACGATCCCGGCGCTATAATCCTTAAATTCGGGGCTACTCAACGTTTCGATAAAGACGTCCATCGTCAGGTGCACGTCTTTATACTCTTCCATATCCAGGTTCACAAACTTAGCGCGCATACGCCCTTTGTAGTCTATGTACGTATGCGCTATCGCTTTCCGGTATATGGCGGCTACCATGTCACACAGCTCTTTTTTATTCTGTTCGTAGCTTAACGGGCGTATTTGTGCATATATTCCCGATATTTTTATCGAAATATAATTAATATCCGGCTCCTCCATCGCTTCGAGATAATGTTTGTAGCGATTATGCGCTTCTCCGTCGCCGAGGACTACTTCGCCGAGCAGCCCGTTATCTTCGGATAGCATATCGGCCGACCACTAAACAGACCTCAACAGCTAAGCACCAAAGATTGCGGCGCAGAACACGTGTATGAAACTTTATTCTCCTTAGCTGTTTTTCCTTATTTCCAAATCCAATAACCTGCATTTATCATACCGATAAGTGATCTCTTTTCTTTTGTCTCGGTTTATTGATAAACAACAAAAAAACCTTAATATGGGCTTCTATGCGTCATTTATTTACATATGAAAATCGGATCTTATTTTTGCGTACTTGGAAAAGTTAAATTTTTCATGTACGTTTGTTCCCCGAAAAATAAAAAAAACCGGATGAAGGTAGTAGATGATATAAAGGAATGGAAGGAAGAGGCCGTCGTTGCTACGATCGGTTTTTTTGACGGCGTTCACCCCGGACATCGCTTTTTAATCGGGGAGATGCGTCGCGTCGCACGGGAACGCGGTTTGCCGGCGGCTGTGATTACGTTTCCGGTGCATCCGCGCGTCGTTTTGCAGTCGGATTATCAGCCGAAGTTGCTTAATTCGTTTGACGAGAAGCTGGAACTGCTGGCGGAGACCGGGATTGATGATGTTATTGTAATGGATTTTACGCCGTCGATGGCCGCTCTTTCGGCGCAGGCGTTTATTGCGGAGGTTCTTTCAAAGCAGTGGCGCGTCAAGGCGCTGATTATTGGTTATGACCATCGTTTCGGTCATTTGCGCGCCGACGGGTTTGAGCAGTATGTTGCTTACGGGCGGGCGTGCGGGATGGATGTTGTCGGCGCAGAGGCTTGCCGTGCGGGAGGAATGACGTTCAGCTCTTCCGGCATACGGCAGTTGCTGCTAAAGGGCGACGTGGCTGGGGCTGCGCGGATACTGGGTTATTTTTACCGGCTGAAAGGTCACGTGGTCAAGGGTTATAAGGTGGGCCGTTCAATCGGTTTTCCTACTGCTAATATAGCGGTTGACGAGAAATTTAAGGTGCTGCCGTCGGCCGGTTCGTATGCCGTGCGAGTGACGGTCGGCGGAGGACGGTCGGACAGCAAGCGCTGCAAAGGGATGTTGTATATCGGCTCGCGTCCGACGGTTCACCGTGAAGGTGAGGTGAGTGTCGAGGTCAATATATTTGATTTCGCGGAAGATATCTATGATGAGCCGGTCACGGTTGAATTTGTTGAATTTATCCGGGCGGATATGAGGTTTGATTCGCTGGACGAGTTGAAAGCGCAGATGCAGGCGGATAAGAGGAAAGCCCGCAGGATTCTGGAGAGACAGGTCATTTTATGAGATGAATTTGTGCATTTGGAGAAAAAAAGGCATAAACACAGTGTCTTTTTTCTGCCAACGGCGTTGGGAAGAAATAAACACTATGTCTTTTTTCCGCCAACGGTGTTGGGAAGAAAAAGACACTATGTCTTTTTTCCGCCAACGGTGTTGGGAAGAAAAAGACACTATGTCTTTTTTCCGCCAACGGCGTTGGGAAGAAAAAGACACAGTGTCTTTTTTCTGCCAACGGCGTTGGGAAGAAAAAGACACAGTGTCTTTTTTCCGCCAACGGCGTTGAGAAGAAATATACACTGTGTATTCTCTTTTTTCGCCGGAACATCGGATTTTTAAAACACGGCAATATAACGATGCCGCGTGAAGTGTAATTAATAATTATAATAAGATGGAACAGTTTTATGATGCAATGGATTTGCTGAAAAGGATGATTTCGATTCCTTCCTTCAGCCGGGAGGAACAACAGGTTGCCGACTTTTTGGAGGCACAGTGGAGCCGTGCGGGACACCGCGTTAACCGGCAGGGGAATAACCTGTGGATTTCGGCGGACGGGTTCGATGCGGCAAAACCGACGCTGCTGCTTAATTCGCATATAGACACGGTGCGCCCGGTCAGCGGATGGACGAAAGATGCCTTCACGCCGGACGAACCGGAAGGCGACCGCCTGTACGGACTGGGGAGTAACGACGCCGGCGCTTCCGTCGTCTCCCTGTACGAGGCGTTCACCATCCTGTCGCGGAGGGATCAGCCCTATAATCCGGTGTTTCTGGCGTCGGCGGAAGAGGAGGTTTCGGGTAAAGGCGGGGTAGAGAGCGTCCTGCCGCTGCTTTCCGGCGTCGCGTTTGCGGTTGTCGGCGAACCGACCGGCATGCAGCCGGCTATCGCGGAAAAAGGCCTGATGGTGCTCGACTGCACGGTTACGGGACGGGCGGGACATGCGGCGCGGGATGAGGGCGTCAATGCGATCATGCTTGCCGTCGGGGATGTCGAATGGTTTGACCGGTACCGCTTCCCCGACGAGAGCGACCTGTCAGGCCCGGTGAAGATGAGCGTTACGCAGATACAGGCCGGGACGCAGCATAACGTCATACCCGACCGCTGCACGTTTGTCGTGGACGTGCGCAGCAACGAGTTTTATTCCAACGAAGAATTGCTGCGGCAGATAAGGGAGCATGTCCGTTGCGAGGTGACGCCCCGCAGCACGCGCCTGAACTCGTCGCATACGGATATCCGGCACCCATTCGTCCGGCGCGCCGTGATGATGGGCAGGCAGCCGTTCGGCTCGCCGACACTGAGCGACCAGGCGCTGATGCCGTTTGCGTCGGTGAAGATAGGCCCCGGCGACTCGGCTCGCTCGCACAGCGCGGATGAATATATCCGCCCGTCCGAGATTCGGGAAGCGATTGATATGTACGTCATGCTGCTGGATGGTCTGGATCTTTGCAAGTAACAACGGTTGAAATGTTTCGAGATATTATCAATACAATCGGCGCACGCTATCTTGTCGCTTTCCTGAATCTGCTGCTGATATTCGTCAACAGTAAGGTGCTGGGGCGCGAAGGGATGGGGATGGTCGGCGTTATTTACGCGTCGGCCAATCTTGCCGTTATTTTCAACAGCATCCTTTGCGGCAATACGATTGTTTACTTTATGAACCGGTATAATCTGCGGTATGTGTTTTTTCCTGCTTATATATGGGCTTTTGCCGGTTCCGTGATTGCTTGCGGCGTGATGTACGTGTCCGGCATGTTGCCGGAGAAGTATGAATTGGCCGTGTTTGCCCTGGCGGTGCTGATGTCGCTTGTTTCCGCAGATACATTAATGTTGCTTGGCAAGGATCATGTGAAAGGATTCAACAGGGTATTCATTTTGCAGGGCGTATTGATGTTTGTTGTCTTGCTGTGCATTTATTTTGTAGCCGACTGTAAGAATATTAACGGCTATCTTACAGGGCTGTTTGCGGCATATGTTGCAGCCTGTGTCTATGGTTTTGTTTTATTGCTGCCTCATTTGCCGGAGAAGAAGAATAATCCGGTTGACGCCTCGTTTTGGAAAGTCCTGAAGGAGATGTTTATTTACGGCGTGTGGAGTGGGGCGGATAATCTTGCCGAAGGTCTTGCTACCCGTCTTAACTATTTTCTTGTCAGGAACGCCGGAGGATACGGGAATGTCGGCTTACTCGATTCCGGTACGAAAATATCGGAGAGCGTGTGGCATATAAGTAACAGTGTCAGTTATATGGAATATAACAGCGTTTCGAAAACGACAGACAGGAAAGAGCAGAAACGCGTGACCCTGCAATTGTTTAAGCTGACGTATTGTGCGCTTGCAGTAGTCATACTTGTTGTTATCTGCGTGCCGGAACGGATTTATACCGAATACCTGCTGACGCCGGAGTTTGCCGGAATACGGAAGGTTATCGTCGGGCTGTCTCCCGGAATTGTCGCTTTGGGAAGTAATCGCATATTAAGTCATTATTTTATAGGAAGCGGAAGTATTAAGTACAGCGTTTTCAGCTCTGTATCGGGGCTTGTTATCCTGCTTGTCGCAGGAGTTATTTTGATTCCCGTTCACGGCGTTTTCGGGGCGGCGCTTACGTGCAGCGTTGCATATACGGGAATGTTGTTTTTTTCTTTGGTTGTGTTTATGAAGCAGACGGAAACGTCCTTGAAGGAACTCCTCCCTTCACACAAAGACTGGGTGAAATTATGCGAGAAAATCCGACATGCCGTCAATAGCTTTTTTACCTTCTAATCCAGGATAACGGGTTGAGTTTCGTCCGCTCTTTCCATATCTGGAAATGAAGGATTGTTTCATTTCCCTTTTCCGTATCCGTAAATATTTTACCTAAAGCCTGCTGTGTCCCGACCGAATCGCCTGCTTTTACATAAACCTGGCTCAGATTGCTGTATACGGTGAGGTAATCGCCGTGACGGACAATCACATTATTGTTATAACCGGGCATAACAAATACGCGTGTAACGACTCCGTTGAATATGGCGCGGGCCTCGGCTCCGGAGGTTGTCTGTATGTCAATACCGTTGTTATTCGTGCGTACGTAGGTTAATTCCTGGTGCTGGTGCTCGCCGAAGGTTGATACGATTGTGAATTTTCCGGTCAGCGGATAAGGCAGTTTTCCTTTGTTGCCGACAAAATCTTTTGACAGGTGAAGCTCTGATTCCGTCATCCGGTAGTTTGCAGGAGGGGGGGGTGACGCAGTTCCGCTCGCGGCGGGTTTTGCCGCCGTTCCCGATGCGGCTGCGGGACGACTGTTCTCCGACGCTTTGATATCCTCGGTGATAAGCGCTTCGATCTGTTTGTTGAGCGCATCCGCTTCTTTTTTCTTTTGTTGCAGTTGCTTTTGTAAATCCTTTTGTTTTTTGTTCAGTTCGGCAACTTCTTTTTGTTGCAGTTTTTGTTCCCCCTCTAATTTTTTATTTTCCTGTTCGCGCTGTGCCAGAAGTTCCTGTTTCTCTCCCCGCGTTTTTTCAAGTTCGGCCTTGCGGAGCGCAATCTCATTTTGCTTTATAATAATACGTTTGGCTTCTTTTTTCTGCCAGTCGGAATATTCGCGAAGGTATCTCATGCGCCTGTATGACTGCGAAAGGTTTTCGGCCGACAGTACCAGTAACATTTTATATTGTGCCGTGCGATGTTCCTGCTGCTGGTTTTGCATTGATTTGGCATAATTCTCTTTTGTCTTGGCAAGGTCCTTATCTAAAATATCAATTTCATCAGTCACCGTTTTTATCCTGACGTCAATCGCTGCTATTTCCTGCTCCAGAAAATTCAGTATTCTTTTCCGTGAGAGAAGTTGTTGTGATAACAGGTTCAGCCTGTTAAGTGAATTTTTGGCATCTACATTCGTTTCGTTCAGTAGACGGGATGTCAGTTCGATATCTTCGAGCGCCATTCTTCTCCGGTCTTCCAGTTTTTCTACGGAGTACAGGCCGGTAGCCGGAATCTGTATCGCCTGTGTAGTTCTGCTTGTTGATTTGGACGTGGTTGTGTTTTTTTTCGTCTTATTGCTGCCGGCAACGCTTTTAGCGCTGCTTTTTTTGTTTGTCTGGGCAAATGATGAGGTGAACGTAGCACAGCAAACCATTAATATGACGATGTAAAGCCGTTTCATTGTTTCTCAAGCAATTTAATTATCTGTGAGAACGGCGCCTGTTTATATCCGGCCGGAATATTGAAATCCGTATTTAACGGGCTGTTTATTTCCGGTAGGGAAAATGTTAGCGTGACGATTCCCTGTTTTTTGTCATCTGAAGTTAACTCCGCTTCCATTCTGAAAGGGAATCGTTGGTTGTCTATGGCCCGGAAATCACTGTAATCCCATCTAAGCGCGTGTTTTTCGGACTTGTCATGAATTGATGTGGATTGTAGTTTTTCATCCTCGTCGGCGGTGAAGGTATAAAGCATTCCCGTTTTGTCTTTAATCTTCAGGCTGACGGAATGCATATCTTTAGTCATGCGAAAACGCCGGAATTGACCGGCTGAAAGGTCGCTTTCTCCCGGCATGAACAGATTGTTTGCGAATAATGCCTGCAAATTATTGAAGTTAAAATCAATCGTTGATTTTAACTTAATATTATCATAGCTTTCCGTCATAAAACATTTATTCATGCGGTCGAGTATCTTGACGCTGTCGGTTGTCAGCTCTATGCGAAACATTTCAATCCCTAAAAGGGGCTGTAGAGATAATTGGATGCGGTCGTCGCAGATCATTTTTAGTTGCGCCCTTGAACTCATTTCTTTTTCGGGGCTTTTAAATTCGAGTTTTAACCGCGCGGAAAACGTCTCAAACCGGAATGTATGATCAAGTACGGAGGCAAAAAACGCTTCTTCCGTTTTCATGATTCTAGCGTCGGAACCGCTTGTGCCTGCCGTGGATTTACAGGCGGCAAATAAGCACAAAACCAGTACACCACCTATAGTTTTATAAAACAATGTTTGCCAAATGTTATGGTTCGGTCTCACTTGTATCTTCATCCATATTATTAAAAAGTTCGTCCTCTGTTTCTTCAAAATATGTTTTCCCGGAAATTTTCCGGTTTAACGTTTCGCTGTTTTTGCCGGCTTCTTTTGCTTTTATCCATTGTTCCACAGCCTTTTCCTTTTCGCCTGACATATAGAGTATATCACCGTAATGGTCTACTAACTCGGCGCTATTCGTTTTGTCTTTGGATAAGGCCTGTTCAATATACATTTTTGCCAGCGGATAATTGCCTTGTATAAAAAATATCCATGCGTAAGTATCTATATAAGTAGCATTTTCCGGATCCATTTTTATACATTGCGCACTCATCCGTTCCGCTTTCGTAAGCTCTCTTTTCAAAAGAGACAAATAATATGCGTAATTGTTTAATACACCTATATTTTTGTCGTTATATTTTAACGCATTTTCATAAGCTTCAAAAGCCTTATCCATTTCTTTTATATGAAAATAAGTATCGCCGATCTGCCCGTAGAAATCGGATATAAGCCTCGCATTTTCTTTAGGGATAGACGGGATTTCCGCTTGATATGTTTCTATTGCCTGCAGGTATTTTTTTTGCTGGGAATATGCAATGCCGAGATAGAATTTAAATTCCATAGCTTCGGGAAATATTTCACGGCATTTGTTGCATATACGTATTACTTCATCCATGTCTTTTGTCTGAAGCGATAACTCCAAGAGTTGTTGCCACGCATTGATATTTTCCGGCTCGCTTTCCGTAACTAACTGGTATTGGAAACGGGCTTCGTCGAATTTATTTTGTGAAGCGAGAAATTCGCCGTAGGCTAATTTTAGTCTTGATTCGTCGGGATGCTGCTCAAGAAGGGTTCGGAATAAGTTTTCTCCGTCATTATCCTGTTTGGTTCGTTGTTGCTGTATGATATAACGCGCCAATATGCTCATCTTCGTGTTGACGTCGAGCCTTTCGTTGGCCAGAGCTTCTTTTATCTGTTGCTTGGCCGCCTCTCTTTGTCCTGTTTTTTCATAATAATTTGCCATTGAAACAGGGAAATAAGGCGATTCCGGATCTATTTTGCGTGCCTGATGATAGTATTTCAACGCCCGTACCGTATCATCGCGTTGCAGGTACAAATCTCCGATCATAATCGGATAGCGAGCTTCCATTGAAAATTTGTCGGCAAGTTTTTCAAGCTCATTAAATGCGCTGTCGGGTTGTTCGATGCTCATGTATAATCGAAATTTTTCCACAGAAATAGCTTCGTGCATACCCATGCTGTTTTCTAAGGTATTGTATGTATCAATAGCTTTTCCTATTTCACCCATGCGCGTATATGACTCTGCAAGGTAGTAGTTGAGTTCCTGTTTTTCGGGAAAAGCCTTGACAAGTATTTCATATTCTTCCGCCCCTTCACCGAACATTTCCATGCTGAAAAGTAACGAGGCAAGCGTGCTGCGGTATTCCTGATTATTGGGAGAATATTTTATCGCCTTTTTCAATAAAGAGATAGCTTTATCCGGTTGGTCAAGCTGTATGTAGAAAGACGAAATTTCAAACATGGCTACCGACGAGGTAGAATCTATCTCAAGGCAATGTTTGAGCATTTCGTAAGATGTATCGAATTTCCCGGCGTTTTTCAGTCGGATTCCTTCGTAATAAAAATAATCGAATTTACGCTGTTTCTCAACACTAATCGTTTGTCTGTCGGAAATTGTGGGGTTATTATCCGCGTAAACACAAGGAATGATACATACCGGACAAAACAGTATACATAATACCCCGATTCGTTTATAAATTTTTGTTAGTCTTACCATATTCTTTTTTTTACGAATCAGTTTTTGCCGGTATGTCCAAATCCTCCTACGCCGCGTTCGGTTTCTTCCAACGACTCTTCCGGATACCAATCAACCTTTGAATGTGACGCAATTACCATTTGACAAATTCGTTCGCCGTCGTTTATCACAAACGGTTCCGACGACAGATTTACCAATATAATACCGATTTCCCCGCGATAATCGGCGTCGATTGTTCCCGGGGTATTCAGTAATGTAATGCCATGTTTAATGGCAAGTCCGCTGCGTGGACGCATCTGTGCCTCATATTCTTCCGGTAGTGCAATGTATAAACCGGTAGGTATGAGCTTACGTTCCATTGGTTTCAGTTCAATCGGTTCCGAGAGGTTTGCTCGTATATCCATGCCTGCCGACAATGCTGTTGCATACCGGGGCAGAGGATGATGCGACTTATTTACTATTTTGACTTTCATAGAATTTCAGTATTTTTGTGCGCAAAAGTACAAAAAATATTTTTCTAATTACCTGAAATGCTTTCAAATCGCGAAAAAATACCTCAATGGTTGAAATGTGAGCTTGTTTTTTTGCGTTCTACAAAACCGTCAATTCCGCTTCGGCTGTTGTTGTTTGCCCTTCCCGGTCCGTCACGGTCAGGTGCAAATGATATTCGCCGGCAGGTGCGTCGACGGGGATATCGATATGCTCGTGAAATTCCACATTTTTGACGCCAATGTATTTGCCTTGGGTGAACGATGTTTCAATCTCGAAATCGCCGCCTTCTTCCTGATGAATTTCGACGTCGATTCGCGCAGTTAGACCTTCGGCTACGATTACCGCTTCGAGATGCAGTTCTTTGCCTGCTTCTACCTGGCCTTCGGGCGCATCGTGACTGCCTACTTCGGTGATGGTTACTACCGGCTTGGCCAGCATTTTTTCGTCGTCTTTACAGGACGAAAAAGCGAGCATGCTTATGCTCAGGAGGAATAAAATCCTCAGTGTTACTTTGTTGTTCATAACTTTAAAAAATTAGCATTATAATATATTTGTATAAAAGGAAACTACAGCATGAGCATTAATTTTTTATGTACTTTTACTCACTCTCATTTTCATCTTAATGCCACAAAGTTACGATAATATTTTAATAATGCAACAATATTGCGTTATTGTTTTTCAAAAAATCTTTCACTTCCGGTTTTTTCCTTATTGCAGAATAAGAATATGAAGTATATGTTTCAATGCTGTTATTTTGACATTTATAAGCAATATCCCATACCCAATGTGATGATTTTTTTATGGCAACCTCACCCTGAGCCTCTCACAAAACCGGATACTACCGATAATTGACGTTCTATTATTTTATGTACAGCAAATGCTTATGTACAGTAATAGAAGTTAAATAATTAACAATCAATAATATTCAATCATCACTTGCCCCTATTACTGTACATAATATTTTGTTTAAGACGACTTCAACCATTGCAATAGATTCTCACCGCGTTCCCAAAGAGGATTGACCTTCGGCAAGACATCAATATATGCTTTTTCAATAGCATCCCGCTTTTGTTTGGAGTCGATTCTTGCGTAAATTTCTGTTGTTTGTATTGATACATGCCCAAGAATATCCCTGATGAAATCCGAAAATTAGGATTATATCCGTTATCCTAACTCTCTGATTATCCTAACTTACGAATATAAATTTCTTATTTATAACACTAAAGCATAATTAAAGTTAGGATTTTATTGTATAATTATGGCGTTCTAAACTAATAAAAATATAAATATGGACGTCAGTAATTTAAAACAAACGTATCCCACTCT
>JAISEJ010000141.1 GCA_031264155.1 Tannerella sp.
AGTTTCGCTTTTCCGGTGTAAAAAGGGTGGGACGTGTTTGAGATTTCAAGTTTCACAAGCGGATATGTTACACCGTCGATATCAATTGTTTCTTTCGTGTTGATGGTCGAACGTGTAACGAAAGTCTCATCATTCGACATGTCCTTGAATGCTACCGGACGATAATTTCCGGGATGAAGTTCTTTTTTCATTGTTATTGTCTCTTTATGTTATTGTTATCAAAATATTTCGGGTTGCAAAGGTAATTATAAAAGTTGAACATGCAAAAAAAACGCCGCATATTGAAAAAATAATTGTCGCAGGACAAATCTTCGGCAGATTTTATTTACCTTTGCCGCGCGAAATTAATAATGACGTAAATATTAAAACAATGATCAATTACAAAGATTTAGGACTGGTGAACACTCGCGAGATGTTTGCCAAAGCAATTAAAGGAGGCTATGCGATTCCTGCTTTCAACTTCAACAATATGGAGCAGATGCAGGCCATTATTCAGGCTGCGGTAGAGACCCAATCGCCTGTCATCCTCCAGGTATCAAGTGGTGCGCGTAAATATGCGAACCAGACGATTCTTCGCTACATGGCGGAGGGCGCTGTCGCTTATGCGAAGGAACTCGGTTGTCCGGCGCCGCAGATTGTACTCCATTTGGATCATGGTGATACATTCGAATTATGTAAAAGCTGTATCGATATGGGCTTTTCTTCTGTGATGATTGACGGTTCGCATCTTTCGTATGACGAAAATGTTGCTCTTACAAAGAAAGTTGTTGGATATGCACATCAGTTTGATGTGACGGTTGAAGGTGAGCTTGGCGTGCTGGCCGGCGTTGAGGACGATGTGGTAGCGGAACACCACACTTATACAAAACCGGAAGAAGTGGTTGACTTTGTAACCAAGACCGGTTGCGATTCGCTGGCTATTTCAATAGGCACCTCTCACGGAGCAAACAAATTCAAACCCGAACAATGTACCCGTAACGCCGATGGCGTGCTGGTGCCTCCTCCATTGGCATTCGGGATACTGGAAGCGGTGGAAAAGGAACTGCCGGGATTCCCGATCGTTCTTCACGGCGCATCTTCCGTTCCCCAGGAAGAGGTTGAGACAATCAACAAATATGGCGGAGCGATGAAAGACGCTATCGGTATTCCGGAAGATCAATTGCGCAAAGCTGCTAAGTCTGCAGTTTGCAAGATTAACATTGATTCGGATAGTCGCCTTGCAATGACTGCCGCTATACGTAAAGTATTTGCCGACAGCCCGGCTGAATTTGACCCGCGTAAATATCTGGGCCCGGCTCGCGAAAATGCAAAGAAATTGTATATTCACAAAATTAAGGATGTACTTGGTTCTGAAAATAAGCTGTAAGATCTTTTTATATAACTGGAATCGAACGGGGATTGCAATAGTTGCGATCTCCGTTTTTTATGCAGTTGGTTCGGTTTTTAACCGGTCATTCGGTTTTTAATCGGATTTTTTTGCTATAATTTCAATTCATTATTTTCCATATTGCAGTTAAAATTATAACTTTGCAGCTCGTGATGGAATAATTGAAGATAGTTAGTGCGATAAATATTATAATGTGTGCTTATGAAACAGTTTTTTAAAATTATGTTTGCTTCCGCATTGGGAGCGTTTATCACTATCGGCTTGTTTACGTTGATAGGATTTGTTATGTTTGTGGGAATGATTTCATCATTAAGCAGTTCATCTTCTGTTTATATACCTAAAAGTGATGAAAAAGTATTCAAACTTTCTCTTAATGGGAGCCTTACGGATATTTCTTCCGAAAACCAACTCGGAAGCTTATTCGAATCAAAGGAATCGTTTTCTCTGAAAGATATTCTTTCGGCAATCGAAGCGGCAAAAGAAAATGACAAAATCGAAGGAATATACCTCGATGCTAATTCGTTGTCGACAGGAACGGCAAGTGTGGATGCTATCCGCCGTGCATTGATGGATTTCAAAGAAAGCGGGAAATTTATAGTAGCTTATGCTGATAATTATACTCGGCAATGTTACTATCTTTCGTCCGTGGCAGATAAGGTGTTTATGAACCCGCAAGGCATGTTGCAGCTTATGGGACTTGCATCACAAACGACGTTTTATAAAGGGATACTGAAAAAGGCGGGAATAGAGATGCAGGTTTTCAAAGTTGGAACTTACAAGGGAGCGGTAGAGCCGTTTATACTTGACAAACTGAGTGATGAGAACCGTGCGCAGATAACGTCTTATCAGCAGGGAATATGGAGTAATGTTGTTTCTAATATTGCGGTGGCGCGGAATATTAGCGAAGACAAAGTGAATGATTTTGTTGACGGCGGCTTTATGTTTGCGGCTACCGAAAAAGCGGTAGAATATGGGCTTGTCGACGAACTGAAATATCGCGAAGATGCCGAAAATTATATAAAAGAGCTTGTTGGCGTCAAATCGGATAAGAAATTGAAAATGATAAGTTTGGCAAAAATTAAAAATATCCAAAAGAAAACTCCGGCTAAAAAAGGCGACCTGATAGCAATCATATATGCTGAAGGCGAAATCACCGGTTCGGATAATGTACCGGCTTATAGCCAAGCGAACTTTATCACGGAAAAACTCGTTGACGAACTTGTCAAACTAAAGAAAAACGACAATGTAAAAGCTGTTGTTTTACGCGTCAATTCTCCCGGAGGAAGCGGATATGTATCGGAACAGATATGGAAGCAGGTTAATGAACTGAAGGATAGTAAAACGATTGTTGTCTCCATGGGAAATGTTGCGGCATCAGGCGGATATTATATTTCGTGTGCCGCCGATAAGATAATATCGGAGGCCAATACACTTACGGGTTCGATCGGTGTTTTCGGGATTTTTCCGAATGCAACCGGCCTGTTTGATAAATTGGATGTTACGACAGATGTTGTGAAAACCAATAAATATTCCGATTTCGGCGACATCTCACGTCCGATGCGTGACGATGAAAGAGCGTTGATACAAGGTTATACAGAACGCTTTTACGACTTGTTCCTCACACGTACTTCCGAGGGACGCGGCATGACAAAAGAAGAAATCGACGATATTGCTCAGGGGCGTGTATGGACCGGAGAACAAGCTATGAAAATAGGACTTGTCGATGAAATAGGAGGCCTTGACCGCGCAATAGAGGTTGCCGCCGAACTTACAGGTCTGACGGACTATAACGTCAAGACGATGATGAGCACAAATGATCCGCTTATGGATTATTTGAAAAAACAAATGGGAGAAGTGAAATCTGCTATCATCAATGACGCGCTTGGCGAAGATATGGAATTGTTTCGGATATTGCAGATTATAAAATATACGGGTGGTATTCAGGCGCGCCTGCCGTATGACTTTGAAACATTATGATCCGATATGATAAGGAAGAACGCATATATTCGTTTACTGCTTATGCCACTCTCGATAATATATCATATGGTAACGGACGTACGCAATATGTTGTTCGACCTGAACATTCTTCCGTCCGAAAAATTTTCTGTGCCGGTGATCTGTGTCGGCAATATATCCGCAGGAGGTACGGGAAAAACGCCATTTACGGAATATCTTATATGTTTACTTGGGAAGCAATATCGCATAGCAACTTTAAGCCGCGGATATAAACGCAAAACAAAGGGGTTTGTCCTTGCAAATGAAAAGTGTACGGCAGATGATATCGGTGACGAGTCGTGTCAGATAAAACGGAAGTTTCCCGATATCACTGTTGCCGTAGATTCAAATCGCTGTCGCGCTATACGGTATTTACTCGCTCTGCCGGGAGGAAAACGCCCGAACGTCATCCTGCTTGACGATGCGATGCAGCACCGATATGTCCGGCCTTCGTTAACGATCATGCTGACGGAATATGATTTTTTGTATTATGATGATTGTCTTCTTCCTGCGGGAAATTTGCGGGAATCCGTCTACGCGACATCTCGTGCGGATATCGTTGTGGTGACCAAATGCCGGAAAGATATTAAACCGATAGAATTGCGTCTTATAGAGAAAAATATGTCTCTCATGGCAAATCAGCGCTTGTATTTTTCAAGTATATCCTATCATAAAATTGAACCTTTATTTCCGTCGAAAAATTTAAAGTCATATTCATTATCGGAAATAAATAAAAATGAAGATGTCATATTAATCACAGGCATAGCCAACCCACAGCCTCTTATTGAGATGATGAAATCCTATTGTGATCATATTCATGTATGTAAATTTACTGATCATCACTCATTTGAGCCTTCAGATATACAAGCTATTGATGATGTATTCCGGGAGATTGCATCTCCTTTGTGTAAGATTATTTGCACCGAGAAAGACGCCATGCGCTTGAAATCCCTTAGTTTTCTGCCCGGAAAATGGAAGTCATGTTTGTATTGCCTCCCCATATCAGTGGAATTTCTGCCGGGACGGGGAGATGACTTTGACGCTACAATATTAAAACACGTAATATCAACTGTTAATATATTGCAAAAAAAAGAATGTCAAGAACAGAAATATCAACACTTGGAGAATTTGGACTAATACGTCATTTGACGGAAAAAATAGAACTTAAAAATGCAAGTACAATCAAAGGAGTGGGGGACGATGCCGCCGTTTTTGATTATAAAGACAAACAGATACTTGTGTCAACCGACTTGTTGCTCGAAGGCGTACATTTCGATCTTATGTACGTACCCCTCAAACATCTTGGATATAAATCGGCCATAGTAAACTTTTCGGATATATACGCGATGAACGGGCATCCCAAGCAGATCACCGTATCGTTGGGTATATCCAAACGTTTCAGCATAGAAGATATTGAAGAACTGTATGCCGGCTTGCGGCTTGCGTGCGATGTCTATGGTGTGGATATAGTCGGGGGTGATACATCCGTCTCAATGACCGGACTGACGATATGCATAACCTGCATAGGAGAAGGCGAAAATGGAAAAATCGTATATCGCAACGGCGCATGCGAAAACGATCTCATATGCGTTTCAGGCGACCTCGGCGCGGCATATATGGGTTTGCAGTTGCTCAAAAGGGAAAAAAGCATCTACAATGGCGAGAAAGATTTCCAACCCGATTTCAGCGGCAAAGAATACATTCTTGAAAGACAGTTAAAGCCCGAAGCGCGCAAGGATATAATAGAAATGCTTGATAAAGCCGGGATAATACCGACCTCCATGATTGACATATCCGACGGACTATCCTCCGAATTGTTGCATATCTCGAAAACCGGAAATGTAGGATGCCGCATCTTCGAAGAACGCATCCCCGTCGATTACCAGACAGCCGTCATGGCAGAAGTATTTAATATGAATTTTATCACAGCCGCCCTTAACGGAGGCGAGGACTATGAATTGCTCTTCACTGTCTCCCTCGGACAGCACGATGCCATAGCGGAAATGAAAGGTGTAAAAGTAATAGGCCACATCACAAAAGTCGAATACGGAAACATGCTTATCGGTCGTGATGGCGGCGAAATAGAGTTAAAAGCCCAAGGTTGGCAGTCACTATCAGAGTAGTTCGAAGGTGGAAAGTGGAAATTTTGAATACTTTTTGTAAAAAGATTTGCAGAATAAAAAATAATACATATCTTTGCGCCCTCAAATATGATTGGTGCCATAGCTCAGTTGGTAGAGCAAAGGACTGAAAATCCTTGTGTCCCCGGTTCGATTCCTGGTGGCACCACTTTTTAAAAGACTTTAAGATTGGAAGATCCCTGAAAATAAGACGTTTCAGGGATTTTTCTTTTCTCGAAAATATCACTTTTTCAGCAAAATCAAGCAGTTTCGTCGGCCTAATTCGTGGTCATTTTTGGTCGCGAAAAGTATCTTTAACCCATTATTTTTTAGAGTATGAGACAGACATTAGTCCGAACACATAGTAAATGATAATCAGGAGAATTTATGGATACGAAAGGCAAGACTGAAAGCCAATGTCATGTGCAACGTTCCACTATTTGATGAGATGCGGAAATGCTGATTTTATACTGTGCATGGCGCAGTTTTGTGTATTGAGCGCAATAAAGAGGGGCTGCCCGGATTCGCGGACAGCCCCTCTCTTAACAATAATCAATTAGACGTATCAATACGCCGCTTTAATCGAACGGTTGCCTGACCGGACGATGTATATGCCGCGGGACGGCAGGGAAATGTTCGCTTTGTCGCCGGCGGCTGTGCTGTGGTGGATGAGCGTGCCGGAGATGCTGTATACGCTCCACGGCTGGCCTGCAGTCAGGCCGCTTACGTGCAGCTGGCCGTTTTGCGTACGGGCGCTCAGCACTTTTGCCTGCGGGAGCGCTTCCGTGCCGGTGGCGGGGGTGAACGTTGCCCGGACGGTTACGTCGTGGGACGGCATCGTGAAGGTGCGGGTGTTGCCTGTGCCTGCGAGAGCGACGGTAGCGCTTTCCGTACCTGTACGGTGTGCCGTGATTGTTGACAGCACATGGTTTGCGGCGGGCGTGACGGTTAGCGTGACTGTTGCGCCTGCTGCCGCACTCGACGGAGTTGCCGTTACCTGGCCGTTAGCGGACGGGGCGACGGTTATTGCGTACGTCGTTGGGGAAACAACGGGGGCGTTTACCGTGACGGAGGCGGCGTGGCTTGTTGCGCTTGCCGTTTGCGTGCCGTTCACGCTGCTGTTTGTGTTCGTTATTACGACGTAGTACCAGGTTGTGCCGGGCGTTGTCGTGGCGGGCGAGTAGCTGCCGGCGGTGGCGCCGCTGATGGACGTGCCGTCCGTGTTGACGTTCGACGTGCTGCTGTACCACTGGAAGGAGAGCGTTCCGCCGTCGCCGACGCTTGCCGATACGGAGAGTGTTACGTTACTGCCGGCGTCGACTGTCGCATCCTGTGGTTGCGTGCTGATTGCGGGCGTTTCCGCATTGATGACAGGAGTGGAACTGACCGTGACGGTGAAGTCCTGCGTGTAGTCGGTCGTCTCCGTGGCGCCGTTTGCGACTGTCGCCGTGACGGTCACCGTTCCGGCTACTTTGGCGGAGAGCGTGTTGCCGCTGAGGGTTGCGCCGGTTGTTCCCGCGTTTTTGATGCTCCAGACGATTGTTTTGTTCGTTGCGTTGTCGGGTGCGACCGTTCCCGCGAGGGTGAGGCTTCCGCCGGCTGTCATGCTCGACGGCACGTTCGTGATGCCGGTTACGGCGATGAAGGCCGGTTCGGTTTTCACCAGCCGTATGGAGGCTTCCGCGGCGGACGGTTTCATTTCCGCGTTTCCGGTTTTGTCGACCGCTTCGACGTAGAAGGAATAGAGCGTGTCTGTGTATCCCTGAACGAACTGTTCGTTGCTGAAATAATTGCCCAGCGGCAGGAAAGCGCCGTCGTTGACTGCTGCGTAGAGCTTGTAGTAGTTCACGCCGCTTTCCGCGTCATTCCCGCTCCACGCGACGTTGAGGGTCGAATCGGTCAACTGCGTGACCGAAACGGAGCTGTGCGGACGGGCGATGTCCAGCGTGTTTGTCCACGTATTGGTGAGGATCGGCTCGTTGTAGTCGAAAATGATGTTTGCGCGGTTTGATACCTGTTCGCGATGCGCCAGGTTGTCT
>JAISEJ010000026.1 GCA_031264155.1 Tannerella sp.
CTCGCCGACGGCCTCATCACCTACCGCGGCACGGGCGGCGACCAGGAACGCAACACGCAAAGCGCCGGCAAGCGCGCCTTCCTGAATTTCATGACCGGAACCGGATATTACGAATAAAAGCCGCAAGAGAGCTTGCGGAATAACAAATTAAATACCGCACCAATGATGTCCGGGACACAAACCCCCGGATGGTGATACTCTGAATCTAATCTTCGGCAGTGGTGACACCGCCGTTGCCACGGGTGTATACAATATAACACAATCCCTTTCCAGCGCCGAAAAAAATCGACCTGTAAAAATGAAAAAACCTTAATTGTGTGTATATATTGTTTGACCGGGCGGGCGACCGGAATTATTCTTCCGGCTGCCTGTCCCGGTCTTTTTCGTTTCACGTCCGCCTGTTGCCGTCATTCCGTCGCGTGATGATGCTTTCACTCTCAACATCAAACAGCGACGCATTATTCCTGACCGTTTCCCTCGAAGCGTTTGCATAGCAGTAAACGCAGTGATGCGGACACGTGTTGTACATGCCGATGTCCTTGCTCGCCATGCAGCCGCACGCCGCACGCTGTCCTCGGTCCTTCCGGTCAGCCCGTTTAAGCGAAACGTCGCCGGCAAACAGGGCGTTCCGGTCGGGAAGCCTGCCGCACGAAAGATAATACATCAAATCCTCATCGCCGGAAAAGATCCGCCTCATCAGTTCCCCGTCGATGCAGCGGTTATGCCCGATGCCGTACTGTTCCAAATCCATCTGTTCGGCGCACGTTGCCGGCGAAACGTCCCAGCCCTCGGACTTCCACCGCTCGCACATTCCGGCAAGTCCTTCGGCAATCTCCCTTCGCTGTTCGCCGTTCGGTTCGGCATTTTCCACATTGTCTTCCGTGAAAAACGCCGTCTCCTTCACCAAATTGTTCCGCACCTTCCGGTAAACTTTTACATCAACGAAACTGAACACCAGCTTATCCGTATAACCCTTCAGCCGGTCGCCGACGCCCCGGATTTTTTCCAGCAACCTGCCCGGCGTAAGCGTCGGCGCAAGTAAAAGCGGATCGAAACGCCAGATCACCTTCTCTTTCCCAATCCTGTCGGACAGCGCTCTGAATGTGTCTATCCGTTCGTTCAGGGGCGGCGCTCCCGGCTCAAACCCCTCCCTTTCATAATCATTCAGCGTAAACTGGAAATAATAATGTACCCCCCTGTCGTCCAGCTCCCGAAGATAAGGAATCAAAGGCTTCGGGTTCTTCGACCAGAACACCACCACCCGTGTATTTCCGAATGAAACATACATTGGCCGCCCGTTAAACGGGTTATACCAAACTGCATACCCCTTCGCCAGCCGGTTGACAAACCACCGCGCATAAAAAGCCGGTATATCCGTCGCCCGGCTCGCCGATACGATAACGGGCGCATGTGCCTCGACCCTTGCCCCGCTGTCGGTAGTAATAAGAATTTTGTCGTCCATTGCGCAAAGATAGCCTTTTTAAGGAATTATCCTTCCACACTGTGCGCGATGCAGTGCAAATGCACGAAATTTCAGGACGGCGCATCTGTTCCATATAATGAGCCGTTGGAAGTTCCCAAAGAACTGTTGTTGTGCCTGCAAGACGATGCCGAAGCATTGCAGTTTTTCAATTTTCTCAATGAAAGTGAACAACACAATTATGTCAAGTGGATATATTCTGCAAAGACAGAGCACACGAAAGTGGACAGAATGGCAAAAACAGTTCTCAGACTGTCAAAACGCCAAAAATTTACAGATCGCCAATAAAACAAAAGCCCCGTCCGGTGCAGCCTCCAGACTGCGCCGTGTTAAAAGTAAGACTCCTGTTTGTCGCTAAGATAAGCCATTCCGTCTCATTTCTGCCGGGTTTGGTCTCAAAAACAATATCCGCGTTTCTTTCCTGTGTACTTTTGCCGCGTAATTTTTAAGAACAAGTAAATAAAGTAAAAGTGTAAATATTGCACTTTGAAACAATCACATTCTTAAAATTTTTATCGTCGCAAAGGCAGCATTATTTCCTGTTTCCCTTTTCATGCTACTTAGTCGGCATTCCGTGCCGACTCTACCGCACGCCGTGCCGACGCTACCGCACGACGTGCCGACGCTACCGCATGACGTGCCGACGCTACCGCACGACATGCCGACGCTACCGCACGACATGCCGACGCTACCGCACGACGTGCCGACGCTACCGCACGACGTGCCGACACTACCGCACGACGTGCCGACACTACCGCACATTCTCCAGATGAACCATAAAAAGAGATGTCGTTAGGAATAATCCTGGATGTCGTCTACTGTGCCTGTTGTAGAAATAATGGGAAACAAAAGTTCGTTTTCGTTTTGGAATCCTCCTGACTTCAATTATCTTTGCATGCTTATTTTAAATAAAGAAATATATAGATGAAAAATACACCTGTTGATTATCAGATTGCCAAGAAAGTTATAGGGAGTTATGGGCTTAATGATTTTGGGAAGGCCACTATTCGTGAAGTTGTTGCGGTATCCGGTCAGTTAGAAAAAGAAACGGGTACGGAATTTATCCACATGGAAATGGGGGTTCCGGGACTAAAACCGGCTCAGGTGGGTGTTGACGCCGAGATAAAGGCTTTGCAAAACGGCATAGCCGCTATATATCCCAATATCAATGGATTACATGAATTGAAAAATGAAGCTTCCCGTTTTATAAAAGCTTTTATTAATACGGATATTTCTCCTGAACACTGCGTGCCGGTGACCGGTTCAATGCAAGGTACTTACGCATCATTTCTGACTTGCGGACAATGTGATGCGGGAAAAAATGCTATTTTATTCATTGATCCCGGATTTCCCGTACAGAAACAGCAAATAACGGTAATGGGCTATAAGTATGAATCGTTCGATGTGTATGAATACCGTGGTGAAAAACTGCGCGATGTGCTTGAAGATTATTTGTCTAAAGGTAATATTGCAGCTATGATATACTCGAACCCCAATAATCCTGCATGGTTTTGCCTGACGGAAAGCGAATTGAAAACAATAGGCGAAGTCGCAGTTAAATACGATACGATTGTAATTGAAGACCTTGCTTATTTTGCAATGGATTTCAGAAAAAATCTTGGAACTCCGTTTCAACCGCCTTATCAGCCAAGCGTATCTCATTATACCGATTATTACATACTCCAAATTTCCGGATCGAAAGCGTTCAGTTACGCAGGGCAACGGATTGCGATTACGGCGATATCCGACAAACTATACGACCGCGTATACAACGGACTTGCAAGCCGCTACGGAGGTGGCACATTCGGCAGCGTATACATTCACCGCGTGCTTTACGCTTTATCCTCCGGCACAAGCCATTCCGCCCAGTATGCCCTGGCAGCAATGTTCAAAGCTGCGTCGGACGGTACTTTTAATTTTGTAGATGAAATTAAAGAATACGGCAAGCGCGCAGCCAGATTAAAAGATATATTTGTGAAACATGGATTTCATATTGTTTACGACCACGACCTGGACGATCCCATCGCCGACGGATTCTATTTTACTGTTTCATATCCCGGCATGACGGGCGGAGAGTTGATGGAAGAGCTAATATATTACGGCATAAGTGCCATTTCGCTCAGCACGACCGGCAGTCAACAACAAGGTCTTCGCGCATGCACATCTTTTATCAAACCCAATCAATATGATTTGCTTGATGAAAGACTGGCTCTGTTCAAAGAAAATAATCCGCGGGGAGGAAAATGAGAAATGTTATGAATATATAGTCTGCCTTTTAATATAATAATTAATAACTCATGTTACGCACCCATTGCGTATTTAATATTATAAACTGATGTTACGCAGAGAAAAGGAAATATACGATATAGAAGTCTCAGAACACATCCTCAATTTCTTACATCAGATACACAATATGAGGCTTGTGATAGAGGTATAGCATATTCTTACGTAACATCAGTTAAAATGAATCATTTATTTTCGGAAACATCTCTCGAATGTAGGGGCGTTGTGCACAATGCCCCTACAGATCCACACGGCATTGCGGACGCGCTTTCCGACACTTCGGTAATAGAAACCAATAAATTCATTTTGTATTGCTCTCAACTTGCATTATCTTTGCAGCCCGAAATTAAAAAAGGGATTATGATTACAATTAACGGATTGGATATTCAGTTTGGGAAGCGGGCGCTGTTTCAGGATGTGAA
>JAISEJ010000053.1 GCA_031264155.1 Tannerella sp.
CTGTACTTTTGGATTATCTTCATTGCCTCATCCTGAATGGGAACTCTTATCAGCTTTTTGGTCTTCTTTCTGTAATACACAAGCTGGCCCTCAACAATGTTGCTTTGAGTAAGGTAGGCTATGTCTTTAAAATTGATACCCGCACACAGGTAAGAGAAGTAGAATATATCAATAGCAAGCTGGGTAAACCTGTTATCCGTAGTGAAATTGATGATTCTTTTTACTTCATCTTTGGTGATAGCTCTTTTGGCTGTCTCCATATTCAGTTTTGAGACCTTGTAAGTTTTGAATGGATATGATTCCTGCCTGACAAGATTTTCTTCCATAGCGCGGTTGTAAAGCACCCTAAGCGTTCTGAATCTTACTCCTATTGAGTTTAAATTTAATCCTTTGGATTTAAGCCATTGTTCATAGTTTTTCAACCAGACTGTATCTATATCGGAGAAATAGACATTTAGAGTGGTATTAAACGCTGTCATTGAGTTTTTTAACTCCTTGAATGTTGAGGCATACTTCAATCTCTTTTCTTGCTCTAACTGCTTTATATGGCTTTCTAAATAGTCACCAACGGTAGTCTTAGCGAGGCTGCCTCCCTGTTTTTTGATTACATTGCTTACTGTAAAATCCTTGCTGGATGCCTTTAAATCCAAAATACAGGCTGAATATTCATTAACTTTATCATTAATAAGTTTTTGAATCAACTCCCTTCTGGGGCAATTTCTTTTAGGCCTGTTCTTTTCAAAGTCCCAATAGTTGGGGTGGACTGATACACCTAAACTTTTGTACTTTTTTTGCCATCTTTACTTACTCTAATCATCAATGGATGTTCTCCGTTTTTTAGAGTTTTCTGCTTGTAACACACTAAATTAACTGTTGCGTTCATTTGGTTTTCCGGTTTAACTCTCGGTTTACCTTACTACCCTAAAACCATCTGTTTTTTTCAATAAAAAAAGGCTTACGACTTTTCGTAAACCTTTGTTTATTCTGCTCTTCCTCTTGGACTTGAACCAAGGACCCTCTGATTAACAGTCAGATGCTCTAACCGACTGAGCTAAGGAAGAATATTTTTTTAAAATTGCGGTGCAAAGATAAGTGTTGTTTTCTAAATATGCAATATTTTTGCAGAAAAATTATCTTCATGCGGCAGGCAAGATTTTTTTTGTATAATGGTATGATGTTATTAATATGAGAATTATGTTTAAATAAATTTATAAAGGAATGAAAGTAATTGGTATTGGCAATGCGCTTTTGGACGTGTTGCTTCGACTGGACGGCGATGACGTCCTGTCTGAAATGGGAGTGAAAAAGGGGGCTATGGATTTGATAGATGAATCTGCCATGAGGGAGATTCAGCAGGCGCAGGCCGGACTGCAACGGTCGGAAGTGCCGGGTGGCTCGGTCGGTAATACAATGCGTGCGATGGCCAGGCTTGGTGCGGAGGCGGGGTATATCGGGAAGATCGGAAGCGATGAGGCCGGCAAGGTTTATGAGGCGAAGACGAAAGAGGCCGGGGTGAATCCTTTTTTCGTTCGTACGGAAGGAATATCGGGATGTTCTACCGTCCTGATATCGCCCGACGGCGAACGTACGATGGCTACGTTTCTCGGGCCTGCCGAGACGTTGTCGGACGGAGAGATACCCGATGAAGTTCTTCGCCGGTATGACTGTGTCTATATGGAGGGATATCTTATCTCTAATGACAAACTGTTCCTTCCCCTGCTCAAACGGGCTAAAGGCATGGGTTTGAAAGTGGCGCTTGATTTATCGAACTTTAATATAGTCAACGGATTCAAGGATTTGTTGGAAGAGGCGATACCTGCATACGTCGACATTCTTTTTTCGAACGAAAGCGAAGCAGGGGCATATACGGGACTTGCTGCACGCGAAGCTTTGGACGTGATATCCGGAGATGTTGAAATGGCCGTGGTTACGGTCGGTAAAGACGGTGCGTTAGCCGGCGGCCATGGAAAAGTCGTGCACGTAGAGGCGTTGAACAGTCATGTGGTCGATACGACCGGCGCGGGCGATAATTTTGCCGCCGGATTCCTGTACGGGTATTCGGTTGGCGCGACGCTGGAACAGTCGGCGAAGCTGGGGAGTTTATTGTCTGCAAACGTTATTGACGTTGTCGGCGCACAAATACCGGAAGGGCGCTGGGAACAAATAAAGTTAAAAGTTAATGAGATTTTAGGAAAATAAGCGCATAAATGACTATTTTTACGCCGTTTTTCAGTGAATTATTATATTATGCGACAAATAAAATTGAGTTTTCTGTTGGTAATTCTTTGTGTTTATGGCACGTATGCGCAAAAGGATAATGCCTTGAGCGCGGATTTGCAAACGGAGGAAAGTAATAAAAGCGATGACAATCGTTTTGAAGTGAGTAAGCAATTGGATATTTTCAATGCTTTGGTGAAAGAGATGGAAATGTTTTACGTCGATACGGTTGACGTCCGGAAAACGATGCGTCGTGGTATCGATGCGATGCTGAAAGGGCTTGACCCGTATACGGAGTATGTTCCGGAAGATGAGATAGAACAGTTAAAATTTATCACAACCGGCGAATACGGGGGGATCGGAGCTGTCATACGTTATCGCGAAGGGGGAACGGTCATAGCCGAGCCTTACGAGGGGATGCCGGCGGCCCTTGCCGGTCTCAAAGCCGGGGATGCGATTGTTGCTATTGATACCATTGATACGTCGGGATTGCCGTCCGACAAGGTAAGTGAATTGCTGAAGGGTGTTCCGAATACAAAAGTGACCGTGAAGGTAAGGCGTCCGGGAGAAAAGAAATTACTCAAGTTTGATATTATCCGAAAACAAGTGATTGTCAATCAGGTTCCACACTATGGCGTTTACGGCGATAAGACCGGATATATCTGCTTGACGGGTTTTTCCGATAAAAGCGCCCAGGAGGTTAAAAATGCATTTGAAGACCTGAAGAAAAATCATCAGATAGAATCCTTTATATTAGATTTGCGGGATAACGGAGGCGGGGTGCTTGAAGGCGCGGTTCAGATTGTCAATCTCTTTGTTCCCAAGGGGAAAGAGGTGCTGTCCATGAAAGGAAAGGTGAGCCGGTGGGACAGGACGTACCGCACGTATAATGAGCCGCTTGATACGGTTATGCCGATGGTTGTGCTTATCAATGGGACTTCAGCTTCGGCCTCGGAGATTGTTGCGGGGGCTTTGCAGGATCTGGACCGGGCAGCGCTTGTAGGGCAGCGTTCTTTCGGGAAAGGCCTTGTCCAAACTACGCGCAACCTGCCTTATGACGGAAAACTGAAAGTTACAACGAATAAATATTACATCCCGAGCGGACGCTGTATTCAACAGATCGATTATGCCCACAGAAGCGCGGACGGTAGCGTGGCGGCCATTCCGGACAGTCTGACTTCGGTGTTTTATACTGAAAACGGTCGTCCGGTACGCGATGGCGCCGGTATACGTCCCGATTTCGAAGTGGAAGAGGAACGGATGCCTACCATGTTGTACTATCTGTATGCAGACAGGGATTATATCCTGTTTGACTATATAACGGAATGGGCAAACAGGCATAAGACAATACCTTCGTTGGAAGAATTTTATTATCCGGATGAGGATTATGAATCGTTCAAGAAATATATGATAGAGAAAAATTTCGAATATGACCGCCAGAGCGAAAAGGCGCTCAATGCGTTGAAAGAAATTGCCCGGTTTGAAGGTTATATGGAGGATGATACGGTATTGTTTGCGGCGCTGGAAGAAAAGCTTAAGCCCGACCCGGCACGCGACCTGGAGCGGTACGGTAAAGAAATCAAACGTTTAATATCATCGGAAATCGTAAAGCGATATTATTATCAAAGAGGCGAAGTACGGCAAAATCTGAAAGACGACCGGACCCTGCAGAAAGCGCTTGACGTGTTGAAGGATAAGGAACTTTATCGAAAGACGCTTAATCCTTTGCCGGACAGGAATGGCGGGAATGGCGGGTTTGTGTCGGAATCGAAACATCAATAAAAAACATCAGTAAAAAAACATCAATAAAAAAACAACATAATTTATGTCTAAAGTAAATGTAAAAAAAGTCCTTGTATTAGGTTCGGGCGCTTTGAAAATCGGACAGGCAGGGGAATTTGACTATTCAGGCTCTCAGGCATTGAAAGCCCTTCGCCAGGAAGGAATCGCATCCGTCCTGGTTAATCCCAATATCGCAACGATACAGACGTCGGAAGGTATAGCCGATAAAGTTTATTTCCTGCCGATAACGCCTTATTTTGTAGAAGATATTATTAAAAAGGAACGGCCGGACGGTATTTTCCTCGCTTTTGGCGGACAAACGGCATTGAATTGCGGAACAGATCTTTACCGGCGGGGTATATTTGAAAAATATGGAGTACAGGTGCTCGGCACTTCGGTCGAAGCCATCATGGATACGGAAGACCGGGAACGGTTTGTTAAACGCCTTACGGAGAAAGGCATAAAGACGCCGGTAAGCGAAGCCGTCGAAACAATGGAGGCCGCCGTTAAAGCCGCCGCACGGATCGGGTATCCGGTTATGGTGCGCTCGGCGTATGTACTGGGCGGTATGGGAAGCGGTATATGTAAGGACATCGACGAACTCCGCACACTGGCGGAAAGCGCTTTTACGTATGCGCCGCAGATACTTGTTGAAGAATCGCTGAAAGGCTGGAAAGAAATAGAATTTGAAGTTATACGCGATAAAAACGACCATTGCTTTACGGTCGTAAGCATGGAGAATGTCGACCCGCTCGGCGTCCACACGGGCGAAAGTATCGTTGTGGCGCCTACCTGCTCGCTCAGTGAGGATGAGGTTAAGATGATGCAGGAACTGTCCGTCGTAACCGTGCGTCATCTGGGGATCGTCGGGGAATGTAATATTCAGTATGCATACAATTCCGAAACGCGCGATTACCGGGTGATTGAGATCAATGCACGCCTCTCACGTTCATCGGCGCTGGCATCCAAAGCCAGCGGTTATCCTTTGGCTTTTGTGGCGGCCAAGCTTGCGCTGAACTATGGCCTGGACGAAATAGGGGAGCTGGGAACGCCCAATTCGGCTTATGTCGCGCCACAGGTAGATTATATTATTGCGAAAATCCCGCGCTGGGACTTGGCTAAATTTGTCGGCGTAGACCGCAAAATAGGTTCGAGCATGAAATCCGTCGGCGAAATCATGTCGATAGGGAAAAGCTTTGAAGAGATCATGCAGAAGGGACTTCGTATGATAGGGCAGGGGATGCACGGATTTGTCGGGAATAACGACGTCGAGTTTAAAGACCTTGATTATGAGCTGTCCAACCCTACGGATTTGAGGATATTTGCGATTGCTAAGGCGTTGGAAAAAGGATATTCCATAGAAAAGATCTATGACCTGACAAAGATTGCCCCCTGGTTTATCCGTGCGTTGAAGAATATTGTCGACTTCACAAAAACGCTGGAAGCGTACGGGAAAATAGAAGATTTGCCCGAAGAACTGCTGCTGCAGGCCAAACGCCTCGGCTTTTCGGATTTCCAGATTGCACGATATGTGGAGAATCCGGACGGCAACATGGAAAAAGAAAATCTGAAGGTACGCAATCACCGGAAAAAACTCGGCATACTTCCTTCCGTAAAGCGGATCAATACTGTCGCTTCGGAGTGTCCCGACCTGACCAATTACCTGTATCTTACGTACGACGGCAAGGGACATGACATCACGTTCAACCGCGACGAAAAATCGGTTGTCATCCTCGGTTCGGGTGCTTACCGTATCGGTTCGTCGGTAGAATTTGACTGGTGTTCGGTCAATGCAACGCAGGTAGCCCGGAATCTCGGTTATAAGTCTATTATGATTAATTATAATCCCGAAACGGTATCAACGGACTATGACATGTGCGACAAGCTGTATTTTGATGAATTATCGTTCGAGAGGGTGCTGGATGTTATTGATTTTGAGCAGCCCGAAGGAGTCATCGTTTCGGTGGGGGGACAAATTCCGAATAACCTGGCAATGAAACTGTATCGTCAGGATGTTCCTGTCCTGGGGACATCGCCTGTTTCAATCGACCGTGCGGAAAACCGGCATAAATTTTCGGCAATGCTCGACCGCCTGGGCGTTGACCAGCCGCGATGGGCCGAGCTTTCGAGCATGGAGGAGATTGATGCGTTTATCGAAGAAGTCGGTTTCCCGTTGCTCGTGCGTCCGTCGTATGTGCTTTCGGGAGCGGCGATGAATGTCTGCCATAACAAGGAACAGATGATCGCCTTCCTTGCGCTTGCGGCGAAAGTGTCGAAAGAACATCCCGTTGTTGTGTCGGAGTTCCTGACGGAAGCCAGGGAAGTAGAGTTCGACGCCGTCGCACGGAATGGCGAAGTAGTGGAATATGCGATTTCCGAACATGTGGAATTTGCCGGTGTACATTCGGGTGATGCGACACTGGTGTTCCCGCCCCAGCGGCTTTACATGGAATCGGTGCACAGGATAAAGAAAATAAGCCGCCTGATTGCGAAAGAGCTGAATATTTCAGGCCCGTTCAACATACAGTATCTCGCAAAGGATAATGGGATAAAGGTTATTGAATGTAACCTCCGCGCATCACGAAGTTTCCCGTTCGTATCAAAAGTATTGAAGCACAATATGATAGAAACGGCTACGCGCATTATGCTGGACGCTCCTTATACCAAACCGGACAAGAGTGAATTTGATATTGAATGGGTGGGGGTAAAAGCCGCCCAGTTCTCCTTTGCACGGTTGCACAATTCGGATCCTGTGCTTGGCGTGGACATGGCGTCGACCGGCGAAGTGGGATGTATAGGCGACAGTTTTCACGAGGCGTTGCTGTCCGCCATGATCTCCGTCGGCAACGAGATCCCGGAGAAAAATATCCTGGTGTCATCCGGTGCGCTCAAAGATAAGGTTGAACTTCTTGACCCGTGTAAGGAGCTTGCTGCAAAAGACTATGTCATTTACGCCACAGCCGGGACGGCAAAGTTCCTGAACGATAACGGCGTGAAAGCCATACCCGTCAACTGGCCGGACGAAGAAGGCGGCAAGCCGGATATTATGGAAATGTTCTCGGCCCATAAGTTCGATTTGGTAATTAATGTGCCTAAAGACCAGACCCGGCGCGAACTTACAAACGGATACCGCATACGCCGCGCTGCGATAGACCACAATATCCCCCTCATCACAA
>JAISEJ010000071.1 GCA_031264155.1 Tannerella sp.
AGCATCCACCTCGTCAAAAACAGCGACAGCCCCTACTACCGGAGCAAATCCTTCGGCAAGCTCCTCGCCTACATCCAGCGCCACCCGAAAAACTGCAACCTCCGCGACCAGCCCGGCAAGCGCAGCCTGACCGTCCGCAACATCCCCGACGTCCAAACCGCCTGCCGCTGCCTGACGGAAATGGCTGGCGGCAATGCCTGATAATCGCGTCGACATTTGTTATGCGGGCAGGTTGTTACGCGCCTCGTGAGTGCCCGGTAACGAGGCGCGTTACCAATTTTATAATAACCTGAGTTTTGGATAAGAATAGTCCGTCATGACTTTTATATCAATAGAAAACCGTTATAAAACAGTTCCAAATGTCCGTCAGGACATTCATTAAATGAAACCTCGTCGAGGTTTTCGTTGTGATTTGAACCGGTTTTCTATTGATATGTGTGCCCTGACGGGCAAAATTACCGAATAATCGTGTTTTTAAAGGCGCCGTGTAGAGACGGGGCGCGCCCCGTCTCTACAGATAAGATCAATCGACGCCCCCGCCCGGCGCAGTCTTCAGACCAGTGTCGTCAATTAAGACTTAAAGTCTTGAAATCTTAAAGCCTTAAAGCCCTGCTTGACGACCTTCAACCCTTAACTTGATGACACTGGTCTCCAGACTGCGCCGGGCACCATTTATTTTGTATCTTCCCCGGCATTGCGTATCTTTGCAGCCTTAAGCATAAAAAAACAATGAGTACAAACACGGCGCAGTTACTTCTGCATTGCCCCGACAGGGCGGGTATAGTTACCGACATAACAGGTTTTATAAGCATAAACGGCGGGAATATCATCTATCTCGACCAGCATGTCGATCATGTCGAAAACATTTTCTTCATGCGCATGGAATGGGAACTGGACGGGTTCCTGATTCCGAACGACCGGATCGAAGAGTATTTCAACACGCTGTATGCAAAGAAATACGACATTCGCTTCCGCCTCTACTTCTCCGGATACCGGCCGCGGATGGCCGTTTTCGTCTCGAAAATGTCGCACTGCCTGTACGACATCCTGGCACGCTGCACGGCAGGCGAGTGGAACGTGACGATACCGCTGATCGTAAGCAATCACGCGGATATGGAAGCGGTTGCAAAGCGCTTCGACATTCCCTACTTCCTCTTTCCCGTCACGAAGGAAAACCGCGCGGAACAGGAACGCGCAGAACTCGAACTGCTCCGGGAACACCGCATCGACTTCATCGTGCTGGCGCGGTACATGCAGATTATTTCCGAAGACATGATCAGCCAATACCCCGACAGAATCATCAACATTCATCACTCCTTCCTCCCCGCCTTCGCAGGCGCCAGGCCTTACCATGCAGCCTTCGAGCGCGGCGTGAAAATCATCGGCGCCACGAGCCACTACGTCACGACGGAACTTGACGCCGGGCCGATCATCGAGCAGGATATCGTCCGCGTCACGCACAAGGACACCGTCCAGGATTTGGTCAATAAGGGGAAAGACCTCGAAAAAATCGTCCTCTCGCGCGCCGTGCAGAAGCATATCGAACGCAAGGTGCTGGCGTATAAAAATAAAACCGTTATTTTCGGCTGACCGCCTGCTCAGGCGTCGCCGTCATCCAGGAGCTTCTTCAGGATAATTTCCATGTCCCGCCGGCTGTCCTCCGCGTGCGGAGGCTGTACGGACGGGGGTGCCGCGCGGTCGATGATGATGTCGTTCGGGCCTCGCATCCACTTTGTCCGGTCGGGATTCAGGATGAATACGCGGTCGAACGAACGGTAAAACAGCCGCAGCACGCGCCTCACCCGGTCCGAATTGTGCCGGTCGAAATGCAGCGTGTCGCGCACGAACGCCAGCCGGTCGGCGTGCAGGCAGAAACTCGCCTCCACCGTGCAGGCATGCTTCAGGTACAGGGCGAACAGGCCCATGACGCCTTCCGTGGAGCAGACAATCCGGTCGTATCCGCCTGCCAGGAACAGGTTGTGCAGCTCGACGAAATTCGGCACGCCGACGGTCACGCCCCCGGCGGAAGGCACGGCAAACCGGACGAGTGGCTTCAGCACGATGAGATGTTCATCGCTCCGGATGCCGCTGCCGCACACGACGATGTCGAGCGGCAGCGACCGTCGCCCGGCATCGTCGCGCAACTGCCGCAGGAACGCGGATACGCCGTCGCTGCCGCCGTACGTGTCCGTCATCCAGAGGATTCGCCGGGGATGCTCAAACTTGCCGAGGCCGGCGGAAAACCGTTTCAGGAAAGGGCGGGTATGGTACAGCGTCTTCGCGCTCGTGAAATGGGCGGCCAGGATGAAGAGCGACGTGAAGAAGGGAAACGACAGCCCGTCGAGGAAGCGCGCCATGTCGACGCCCTCGCGCCCGTTCGACTTGCCGAGCCAGGAGCGGATGCCGGTCGGCAGCTCCATCTCCGAGACGATGCGGTCGAGCGCTCCGGCGCGGCCTTTGCTGATCTTCCGCGTCAGCCGCCCGGCCAGTATTTCGTTGATATGGCTGTTGATGGAGAGGAGCGATTCGTAGCAGTCCGTGACGAACGTCTCCCGGCGGCGGTGATACAGCGACGACATGCCGGCGGCGGCATCGAAGACGGGCCTGTAGTCGGACGGGACGAACAGCCGCTTGTAGAACGGCGGCCGGCGGCCCGTCATGCATTCGTAAAACAGCTTGATGAATGCCATCGTCGTCCGGTGGCGCTGCACTTCGCCGAAGACGTTCGAGGCGAGCAGCGCGATTGCCTTGTCCGCCGCATCGCCACGGTGCAGGAGCAGGCGTATCAGGCCGGGGTCTTTGAAGTTCATGGCAATCTGGCAGGCATAGTTCAGGAAGGCGAGGGTTAGCTTTTCCGTGTTCTGATGGGAGCCGTAAACGGCCAGGCGGCCCTCCCGTATGGCTTCCAGCGCCAGCTGCGAACGCGGCGCCGTCTGCTGCCTCCGCTGCAGGCCGGGGACGAAGGCATACACGCCGGTCATGCCGGAGAAGATTCCCATGTGGCTGTCCGAGCCGCCGGTCAGCGTCTTCCGGTACGGGTGGCGGCAGTACTGCGTAAGCCCGATGCCGTACTGCTTCGAGAAGCGTGTGAGCGCCTCTTCGTCCGCCCGGCAGACCCATTCCTTCACAAGCATGTTTTGCCACGTGTCCCGCTGCCCGTTCAGGCACTCGAAGCGCTCGAAAAGCAGGAGCATCCGGTCGAAGAAATCCGGCGAAGGCATCCGTTTCGCGGCATAGTGGTACAGCGGATGCGCCCATATCGTGGGAATGTCCTGCTCGCACGTGAATTCCTGGAAGGCGTAGATGTTTTTCCTCAGCTTGTTAAGCCGCCGTTCCTGTTCGGGACTGAAGCCGTAGGCAAGCACGTGTATGCCGGTGTCGAAGTCGGGCACGCGGCAGCTGAATTCTGCGGCGGTGAGGATGTCGTGTCCCCGGTCCTGCATCTCGTAGCAGGAGCGTGCATTGTTGTGATTCGTGATTGTGTATGCCTGGCATCCGTTCCGTTCGAGTTCCCGGAGCAGCGTCTGGCTGGAGATCCACGTCTCCGCCACGGAAAGCAGCCGCCCTACCTGTTCGTCCGGCACGTCGCTGTTGCGGTCATGGCAGTGGAGGTCAATTCTCAACGTGTCCTCCGCCGGAAACTTATTCGCCTCGGCGCGCAGGAACCGCTCCAGCTCCGCCTTCAAACCTTCCTGAAAACTTTCATCCATAGTCTGCTTTTTTGTGCAAAGGAAATGCATGATTGTTATTAACCGGTTACTGTTTTGCGAATAAACGGTTAAATAAAACAGTTCCCCGGTGAAAAGCGTGTATGCCGAATACAATGGGGCAAATCTCATAATTACTTATCATTCCCCACAGCCGGTTTATCCGTATTGGGGAATGTCCGGCATTGTTCGGGACGATTTTCATAAAGGCTGCATTTTTTTCCGTCGAGATACCGCAAGGGAGATCTTTCAAATAAGTCTGCAAGTTATGCCTGCGTAAGTCAAACGGTTTCTTCTTCCAATCGTACCGTTACTTTTGCTACCTTATCATCTGTCTCGTAAATTACGAAGTCGGTGTTTATTTTCTGGATCTCATTTTTCATTGCTGTTTTATTTTTTCATTATTTTAATAATCTATATAATCATGTTGATAATGACATAAGCATGACATAAAACTACTGCTTATTATCAGCAGCTTACAAGCACAAAACCACTCAATAATGACATAAGCATGACATAAGATTTTATCAATGCTATTGGAATTGTTCTTTTTGAGCTCAACCCACTCACATTCTTTCGGTAGATTCTTTAATAATTTTGTAAATTCTTGTATATCCATTGCTGTGATTATTGTTATGAAATTCCCAACTCAGTTCTTATATGAAATAACATTCCTTGCAACCAGTTTACTATTTGTTGTTCGTTCTCAATTTTATGGATGTGATTATTCCCATTTTGCCATTGTCCATTCATGGCAAAATGGATTTTCTTAACATCAAATACCTTTTGTTTTTCGCTTTCTAATAAATCTATAAATTCTTGTTGTTCAAATGTATCTGAATATTTATAGAAAGAATTTTCAATTGCTTGACTTGAAGTTATATGCCAATGAGGTTGAGCATGTTTTTCGTCCGGATTATTATTGTCGTCCCATTCTGCTCTAAATAGTTGAAATTTTTCATTCTCATCATCTTGTCCCTGAAAAACCGACAATGAAATGCGAATTATTTTATTAGTTACAATTTTTCCCTTAATTTCTCTCTTTTCTGTAATAAATTTAATTTTAAGAAATAGCCAAAAAACATCAAACCACTTTAAAACTTTTACAGATTCCTGCGGAATATCAAATCTGTTTACGGCAGAAGATGTGCCATTTATCGTATAAATCAGTTCATTGTTTTTCCTTTCGATTGATTTTAAATTAAAATCTTTACTAACCGACTTTTTGCCGCATTCTATTAAACATCCGATTAATTTTTCAGGATTCATTGTTGATGAATTTTTGGATAAAAGTGTTCGAGTGCATCGTCTATTGTATATTTCACATACGAATTGTCCTTTTCAAGTTCTTTACCCAGTTCCACAAGACGCTGATATGAATATGATTCTTTTACCTCAGATAAATTTATGTCAGGTATGGGAATATTTTGGGTGTAAATTTTGCCTAAATAATAACCGGAGAGAATCGGTTTTGAATATATTGATAACAAAAAATCAAACAGGTTGCTTGAAAAAACTGCTAAATAAAAATAGTAATCGTCGTTATCAAACTTTGATTTTGGTATCCATGCACAACCCCGTTCTACAACATAATCACCTGTTTTATCAAAAGCAAAAGAATCGGATTTCCCAAATTCGGTAGAATAAAGCCGGCTCTCTTTATCCCGTAACCATGCTCTATGCTCACTCAAATACCACCATGTATTTATATCTTTCCTCGCCCTGTTGCTTGACAGTTCGTTTTTAAACATACTCAATTGTTCATATGAACGGGGGGCTAACTTTTGAAATTTTGATTCATCGTCTATTATTATTCCTTTTGAATTATATGGATACCATACATAATTTTTCAACGTCAAAATTCCATTTTTTATGGTATTATTATTTATTACTTTCCGATAATATTTTTTTTCATTTTCGGGTAAATCTTCATATTTCTGTATGGAAATAACAAAGACATTATTATTTCCCGTTCTTATTCCCTGTTTTACAGAAAAAATATCTGAAACATTGACAAGCTGCCTGTTTTCTTTGTATAGTAAAATTTCTTTCAAAAACCTCTCCTCTTTTGAAGATATAACTTTCCAGCTATCACCACTGACGATTGGAAATTTTGCAGGCACATATATGCTGTAGCTTTTGTTTTCAACAGCAGGCAAATTATTGAATTCCTTTTTTCTTAAATCACACAAAACGTCTTGGACAATACCTTTTTCATTTTTACACCAAACCAATTCGGTATTAAATCTTGACTTTGTTTTTGTTCCGACAAAGAAACTGACATCCGTTAAAGCGCTTTCAAATACATAATTTCCAAGTTTCGCCAGCAAATTTACTGCAATTTCTTCGCTTATTTCATTTCGCATTTTGCCGTAAGAATCGGAAGTCAATATGGCTGTCGGCAAAATACAGCCTAATACGCCATTTTGACTTAATGATTTCACTGCTTTGTAAAAGAATGCACTTGCCTGATTGGGTTTGCTTAATTTGGAATAAGTATCAAAAGTATTAACAATTGCCTCTCTGCTGTCTTTATTCAGCAATTCCCAGGATATATATGGCGGATTCATTACGATTAAATCATAGTCATTATCCCATTTTTCCGTCAAGGAATCGGCTACCTGTTTTATTTCAAAATCTAAATTGCCATCCCATTGAGTACGTTTTTCATAATTCAAAAGAAAATTAGATGTGGAAACAGCGCTTGGCGAAGAATCCCAACCGATAATTTTTACTCTTCCCTGATATTTTAAATTTTGCAGTTGTTTAAGCGTTTCGATTAAAAATTCGGAAGAACCGCAAGCGGCGTCAAAAATCTTTAAACTTTCCCTGTTCTGCAAATCAATTTGCTTTAAGCAATTTTCCACTATTGACCTTGCCAAATAATTTGGAGTATAATGGACACTTGAATATGAGTCTTTTCTTGTTATTAACTTACCGGAATATTCTCCCCATAAATTCATTTGGGAATCAAAATAAATAACCTCTTTATGCGCTTCCTGGAACAATGCTCCCGAAACATGTCGCAATATCAGGTCAAGATTGGGAGTTATTGAATTTACTCCGTTTCTAATTTGTTCCACAAATCTATCAAATTCGGCTGAAGAAATATTTACATCTTTTATTCCCCATTTTGATACATCTATTTTTTCAGCATACTCATCCTTGTCTATACTTATTAAAAGTTTAAACAACAGATTTAACGCTTCGTCGGAATCATTTGTATGAATGCCATTTCGTAACTGTCTAAAAATATTAATTACAAACGGCACTACGTCATTGGAAGTTTTATAGGATTTAGACGATAGATAATTGTAAAAAGCATTGGGATTGTTATTGATTTTTTCTAATGGAATTACTTCCTGTTTCCTGTGGTCGTACCAATTATAAAGACGAATATCATCTTTAATTATTGTAATAAAATTTTTTGTATTTGAAGACCATGCGTCAGAAAAATACGAAGAAATATCTTGCATATCATTACCTGCTGTCTGTAAACAAAAATCCTTATACCCCCCATTCAGCATAAGATACTTGTTTTCACTAATCTTCGGATTAATGAAAATAGGATACAATCCAAATAATTGTGTCCAGAAATTTATGTTCGATACTAATTCCATTTTGCAAAGATATTATATTTATCAGAAATCATCTAAATGAATGTTGAAATTTTACCTAATCATCCTTTCCACCTCTCGCTTTGCCTTTTCCAATAATTCCTTTGCTTCCTGTTCTTTGGCTTGCTTTTCTTCTACGGCGTGATTGTAAAGGTCAACGATTTGTTGTTGGATTTCTTTCGGAGGCAAAGGGATTTGAATAGACTTTAAGTAGCCGCTTGATACCCGTTGCTGTCCTGCCGAACCGCCAAAAGAGTTTTTTGCAGATTCCAGTACCCGCTTATCTCGCAGGATAAAATGGACATATTCAATTAAAACATTATCCGTTTTCGGTCTTAGCACATAAAA
>JAISEJ010000007.1 GCA_031264155.1 Tannerella sp.
GGATTGACACCAAAGTGATACGGGAAATAACGGTCTTCGAAGGCAATAATACAGCGCCGGAACTTGTCGGGAACCGTATCGCAGGGCGGGAAACGCCATTGTCCGTCGTCCGCGATACGCGCACCCAGCAGTTCGCCGTGGCGGTCGGTCACAACCGTCGCATAAGGCGTATCAAAGAGTTCGCGCGGCAGACAAAAAAGATAACCTGCAAGCGCGATCGCCGTCACCCAGCGGAGAACCCTGTTCTTCAAAGAAAACCTCATTCGTAATCGTTTTTAAGTTTCATTTTGTGCCTAACGGCACATAGGTAGGGTGTGCAAACATTTGGAGTAAAGACAAAACAATCTGAACTTTGTAAAAAGAATCATGCGAAAGAACCGGCTGCAACAATTGATACTCCTCGTTTTTGTTCAACTGTCTCACGTAGGCTTTCGAGGCATTGAACACTATCTGGTTGATAAAGGCGTGTTCCACAGCATCTGCATCTCCACGATGAACTGACGTCCGTAATCCTTGCAGCGAACGTCCACGATGGAGTCTTTCTTCAGATGGCTGTCCGGCGCCTGCTTTGCCACGAGATGCTCCAGGTTTTCTATTTGCTGATTCTCGTCCAGCGGCATCGGCGTATTGAGGAAACTCTTCGGCAGGTCAACATGCTCACCGAAGATACGTTTGAACGTCAAATCATTTATGGGATCAAGATAACGTGCCATAATCGTCAATTATTAAAAATGTTCCACAAAGATAGATGAAATAATTTAATTTACAAGTAAAGAGCTCTTTTAGACTTTCAAAGAGTTCCTTTAAAGTTTTCGGGAATTCCCATAAAAATACCGAAAAACTTATGGCTCTGGGTTGGAATATTTTAACGGTTTGGGAGTGTAAAATAAGGCACAAATATAAACATGATCTTACACCGTTGATTGGATAAGTTCTTTTTCTTTCTTGCCTTTTCCTTCGGTATCTTCACTAAGAAAGAGAGAAAAATTATATGTTTTTTATCCGGAAAATCAATAGTGTTTGTGACGGTAGGGAATCTTTTTTATACACATTTTTGCTTATCTATGTTGAAAAGTCATTTTTATCCTATATTTTTGTCCTTGAGATGACATTCAAGGAGTTTTATACGTACTGGTATTCACGAACGACGGCGTTTGCGTACGAATATCTTCTGTCTGAAGATGATGCAAACGACGTTGTACAGGATGTTTTTGTCAATTTGTACGAAAAATACGACCTGCTTTCGGGGCATGTAAATCTTGCGGCATACCTTTTTACGTCGCTTAAAAATAGATGTATTGACGTTCTTCGTCACAGGATGGCCGAAAAAGAGGCGATGAATCGCATGCAGGAAGAATATGAACTGATGTTGCGCATGAAATTCGATTCGCTGGAAATTCTCGACAACGGCATTTTCGACGAAGATACGGGAGTAAAAATATTGGAAAACGCGCTCGCCGTATTGCCAGAACGATGCCGTACGATCTTTGTCAAGCATAAATTGGAGGGTATGCGACAAAAGGATATTGCCGTAGAACTTGGCGTTTCGCCCAAAACGATAGAGAATCAACTGACTATTGCCTACCGGAAAATGCGTGAGGCGCTTAAACCACATTTCACGCTGATGATGTTTTTTTTATGATAAATACATCTTCCTTTGAACGATTTTTACATTGATGATGTTTTCCTTTAAGAATATTGTAAAAAATATCCATTCTTTTGGGGGATTTTTGATGCTCGTCCGTTTTATATTATATGGACGAAAGAATAATAAAATATTTTGACGGCGAATTGTCTGAAGATGAACGGATACGTTTGCTTAGAGAATCGGAAGCGAACTCCACCTTGCGGAAAGAATTGTTGACGGCACAGAACGTGCGCGGTGCGTTTTCACTTTCGGCCTATAATGCCGGAAATGCCGAAAGCGAGAAACCGTATCTGCATTTCATGCGATTGTATCGTCGCAAGAAACTGGTCCGCATGGCCGGACGGGTGGCCGGTTATGCTGCCGCTGTTGCATTGCTGGTCTTCGTCACGTGGAAAACAACGGTGTCGACGATTTCAAAATCCGCAGAACAGGCTGTTGTCCGGCAAGAACTTTATACGCCGGCAGGTCAGCGCGCCCGTATTACGCTGCCTGACGGCTCGACAGTTTGGCTGAATGCCGGCTCGACGTTGCATTATCCGTCTGCGTTCGCGGACGAACGTCGGGTAAGTCTCACGGGTGAAGCTTTTTTTGACGTTGCCCACGACGCTTCCAAACCCTTCGTTGTCGTCACTGATTTGTTCGAAATCATGGCGCTTGGCACGCAGTTCAATGTATATAGCTATCCTGACGCCGAATATGTGAGCACATCGTTGGTCGACGGTTCGATTGAAGTCCGTAGCCCCGGCAAATCGAACGGAATGATACTCAAGCCCAACCAACAATTAGTCTACGCGAATGGACAGTTTCGTATGGAAGATTTGGACAAAGACCAATTGCTATGGAAAGAAGGTATTTACACTTTCAAAGAACAGAATCTGGAGAAAATTATCAGCAAGTTGGAACTGTATTATGATGTGGAAATCGTGGTGACGAACCCGCAAATCCTTCGTTACCGGTATACGGGTAAATTCCGCCAGCGTGACGGGGCAATGGAAATCCTCCGCATCATACAGAAAATCCACCGATTCAAAATCCACAAAGATGAAGAACTGAACAGAATCACCTTAAATTGAGAATATGTAACTGATTAGTTAACTTTTAAAAATGTATTGCCTATGGAATAAGAACGAATGAAAAGAAAACCGGCAGATGCCGTTAACATCTGCCGGTCAGCGAAAAGCAAAAAAAATGAATGTAAAATCAATTTATTATTTACTTTATCAGTGCAAAGATATGAAAAGAAATCCTTTGTATGTACAAATTATGTACCATAAAAAACTTAAAACAGTATTTCGGACCATGAAAATATCTGTAATTCTATTATTCGTATGCGTTTTTAGCGTGTTTGCCGCCGATAGCGACGCACAGAACGCAATTGTCAGGCTCTCGTCTAACCAACTTAGTTTAGCTCAGTTGTTTGACGAGATCGAAGAGCAAACAGACTATCTGATCGTGTATAGCAACAGTGAAGTAGACACGAAACAGACAGTGGCATTCAATGAGACATCCGGGAGCATTTCCAATTATCTGCGTGAAGCCTTCTTTGGTAATGAATTAAACTATGAGTTTGAAAACAATTACATCATCCTGTCGAAAAAATCCATTCTGTCTAATGCCCAACAGACCGGAAATGTCCAACAGGCTGGCAAACGCATCATCGGAATAGTGACCGACACGAACGACGAACCCATCATTGGCGCCAATATCAAGGAAAAAGGTACTGCAAACGGCACGGTGACGGATATTGATGGAAATTTTTCATTAACCGTGTCGGACAATGCCGTGTTACAGATTTCTTATATGGGTTATATTACACAGGAAATCAATAACTTACATGGGGGGCACCCCTATTAATCAAATTAATGGAAGATATGCGTATCTTGGATGAAATTGTTATCATCGGTTATGGAACCACGACGAGACAAAACTTTACCGGTTCCGTAGCAACCGTGAAAGTAGAAGATTCACCCGTATCATTGACGTCCACCACAAATGTGATGAACCTCTTGCGTGGAACGGTAGCCGGTGTCAGCCTGAATCAGTCCGGCGAAGCCGGTGCGATTCCCCGCATGATGATTCGCGGCCAGCGATCGATCAGCATTACCGATAGAACCAGTACCGACCCTCTTATTGTTGTAGACGGATTGATTTTTAATGGTACAATAAATGATCTGGATGTAAATTCCATTGAAGATGTTACCGTATTAAAAGACGCCAGCACATTAGCCACATACGGTACCCGTGCTGCAAACGGCGTGGTCATGATTACGTCCAAGAAAGGTAAACGCGGGAAACCCGTGATTACCTTCAATCCTTCGCTGGCTGTGAGTACGCCCAACTATCGTCCGAACATGAGGGACGCCAACGGTTATTTTGAATTAATGAACCGTCGTTCCGGCCTCACGTCCGACGCCAATCCGACGTGGATGGGCGAGCTGGAAAGAGCTAATTATGACCAGGGAAAGACAACGGATTGGGTAGATTACGTTACCCGCACGGGAGTAGTGCAAAATTATTCGCTCGGTTTTTCGGGAGCTACGGATAATAATAATTACTATTTGTCGGTAGGGCATTGGGACCAGAAAGGCACATATTATGGCGACAATTACAAAAGAACTACATTTGTCGCCAGAGTCAACACGGTTATTAACCAATATGTGGATATAGGAGCTAATGTAAACCTGGCTTATAATAATTCCGACGGTATCAGGCCATCTTATGGTGCAGCCGTCACGCTTACTCCGTACGGGGAACCACTCCTCAAAAACGGCAATATGAGGAAATTTCCCGACGGCAGGGAACAGACGGTCACAAATCCTCTTTGGAACACTTTCAACGGTGTTGATAATGAAACGGTAGGATCGACCGTAGTTTCCGGAGGTTTTCTGAATATCAAGATTCCGAAGGTAGAGGGATTGAGCTACAAGATTACCGGTTCGTATACCATCCGTTCGTCGGAGTCAAGACGCTTCACGCATGAGACTAATTTCCCGGAGATGAACCTCGGTGAAGACGGATATACTACGGAAGTGTATGACAGTCACTTGAGGGATGCTAATGGTTATATCAGAAATACCGACATCAAATCCTGGGTTTTGGACAATATCGTAACCTATAACAGGACGATAAGAAATCATTATATTAACGCCACATTTGTTTACACCCGCGATGCCTTGCAAACAGAAGAAAAAGATGTAAGCGGATCTGATTTTCGTGGAGTTGGGAATACGACTTTGGGCGTTTTGGGTCTTCCGAATGCGGAAGTTCAAAAAGTAAATACTTTCTCGAATACGCTTAAAGCGAATATCGGGTATCTTGGCCGTATCAATTATTCTTATGAAAACAAATATCACTTGAATCTTGCCGTTCGCCGTGACGGTTCTTCGGTTTTCGGCAGAAACAAAAAGTGGGGTACTTTCTCTTCTGTCGGCGGTGCATGGACTGTTTCCAGTGAGCGTTTTATGAAAGACATCCGTCAGATTGACAACTTAAAGCTCAAACTCTCGTGGGGAAAGAACGGTAACCAGTCGCTGTCGCCTTACAGAACACTGTCGCCTGTCAATATGGGACGTGGCGGTAATCAGGTATACTACTTTGGAGGTGATGTGGCGTATGCGCAATTGATAACCGCTTTGGGAAATCCCGAGCTGGGATGGGAAGAAACGGCTTCTCTCAATTACGGTTTTGAAGCGGATTTGTGGAGGCACCGTTTGCACATGGATGTAAACATTTATACTTCCGCTACGAGGAATCAGATATTCTCGCGCAGGATACCTCCGATGGGTTCGGGGCTTACGTCGCAGGACGCGACGATGGGACAGGTCAATAACCGGGGCGTTGAAATCAATTTATCCGGTTTGGTTGTAAATAAAAGGGATTTTGCGTGGAATGCAGGTCTCATATTTACGCTGAATCGAAACAAACTGGTTGATCTTTACGGCGACGGGCAGGACGACATCACGAACAGCCTATTCATTGATAAATCCCTGGGCGCTATTTACGGTTATGTTTGGGACGGAATCGTTCAGGCGGGTGACGAACATTATGTATCCAATCTTGTCGCTACACCCGGCGACGCCAAATATGCCGACCTTAACAACGACGGACAGTTGACAGCCGATGACCGTAAGATACTGGGCTATTCGAAAGAAAATTTCCGCATGAGCATGACGCACACATTCACGTACAGGAATTTTGACCTTTATCTTTTGGTGAACAGTATTTTCGGAGGTCGCGGATATGGCATGGCGTCGAACAACAGCGCCTACCTCACCGACGATACGTATTTTTACCACAATACCCTGGATCACCCGTACTGGACGCCCGAGAATCCGAGTAGCGAATATCCGAGATGGAGTTTCATGGATAGCCGGTTTGTAGCTCTTCAGGCGTATACGTTTGTCAGGTTGCAGGATGTGAACCTGTCCTACACTTTCGACAGCGATATGCTTGGCAAATATGGCGTAAACGGGTTGAAACTGTACCTGTCATGTTCTAATTTATTCTTTTATGCACCTTACTGGGAAGGCAGCGATCCGGAAATAAGAAGTTTCAATGCCGCCCAGCTTCAAAGGACGCTTACTTTCGGTTTAAATTTCAAATTCTAAAATCCAAGAAAACATGAAAACAGTTAAATATCTTTTTACTATCGCAGGTATCGTATTATTCGCTCTGGCGGGTTGCAATGATGATGAATTTCTGGAAGAAAAGCCCAAATCAATTTATACAATCGAGAATGCTTTCGACAAAAGCAGTCAGGTCGAGGCGCAATTGACCATGTGTTACATCAGATTATACGGCTGGTATGGAAAAACGTCAAATCCGTGGACTTCCACTTATCAGTATAAATCTTTCGGGACAGATGTGCTGGATTATCCTTACTGGCAGCATGACGGCGCATCCGGGTATTCCAATTTCGGAACGTGGAGTACCACATCCGGTCACGTATCGCTCATTTGGAATGAACTTTATCAGGTTATCAGCTATGCAAATCTAACCCTTTTGGGAACTGAGATAGAAAGTATTTCATGGACAAGCGAAGACTATAAGAGGAATCTTGTTGCGGAGGCCAGATTTTTCCGGGGCTATTCCTATCTTCGGTTAGGCGAGCTTTACGGCGGCGTACCGATTGTTGATAAATTCAATGAAGAACTGAAGTTTGATTACGAGCGTTCTACCCGTGAGCAGACCTATCAGTTTTCCATTGACGAACTGCTGTATGCCTATGAAAACCTGCCGGACTATCCGGAATCGGATGGCAGGCTGGGGAAGGGCGCTGCCGGACATATGCTGGCGGAAGCCTATCTGGCTCTGGGCGTTGAAACCGGGAATAGCACCCATTATACGAGTGCGATTACGTATGCTACAGCTACGATCAATCTTCATCCGCTGATGACATCCCGCTTTGGCGTGCGCGCCAATCCCGACGATGCTTCCGGCAACAGGAACGTAGCCACATATCTGCCGGAGGGAAATGTTTTCGGCGACCTGTTCTTCCCGGGAAATTATGATCGCAGCACTGGCAACACGGAGGCCGTGTGGACTTTTCAGACGCCTACTTATGAGCAGGCTGATGAAACAGGTGGACAGACCGGCTCGGAACCCATGTTTTTTAGTTTCGTAGCGAGGGATCTTAACTGGGCGCCCGAATATGTTGAAGCCGGGGCAGCTGCCGGGCCATGGAAAGCCGTTTCACCCAAGTACAACACGGCTACGGCTCCTGCATATCTGGGCGGGTTCGGTATTTCTCAGGCGCGGGCTACCGATTATGCGCTTTATCACGTATGGACGGATGAGACCGATTTGCGTTATCGGGAAGATGTGACCGTTCGTACCACGTATATCTGTACCGATCCGAATCACAGCATGTATGAGAAAAAGGTGCCGGTATATATGCTAAACCAGAGTCCGACCAATCTGTCGAAGTTTTCTCCTACTTTCGCTAAAATCATACCTTTGGACGAATGGTCGTACAGAAATACGGATAATACCCATGCGGGATACAGCCACGACAATTACGGCATCCGTTCTGCCGAAACGTATCTGCTGCTGTCCGAAGCCTACCTTCGGAGCAACCAGAAGGAACTTGCTGCCGAAGCCATCAACACGGTTCGCAGGCGTGCACAGTGTACTGTTTTGTACACCGCAGCAGATATTGATATTAACAGTATCCTCGACGAACGTATCCGCGAATGTCTGTTCGAGGAAGGTCGCTGGTTTACGCTCCTCCGCATGGAACCCGATGTCTGGAAACAGCGCATCTATGACCACGGCATGTTCATCGCCGATTATCCCAGGTATAATTTGCCTGTCAGGTGGAACTTATGGCCGATTCCGCAAAGTATCAGAGATCTGAATGTGGGGGCCGAATTTCCACAAAATCAGGGATGGGAATAAATTATAACGGATATGTCAGCTTTCCATGTATTATGTAGCATGTAAATCAAATCGGAGTCATTCCGTCTTGAGACGGAATGACTCCAACTCGAGACGGAGCAGTATAAAAAAACAACAAAAAAATTAAGTATATGAAAAATATAAAGAGTATTAATATCCGGAAAATGAGCATCATGACGGTGATTCTTGTCATGCTGCTGCCTTCGCTGTTAAAAGCCCAGACGGTTGATCCGTTATTTCTGCGACGCCAATGGGAGGCGCAATGGATTATGGTACCGGAAACGGGAGCTGCCGCATACGGCGTATACCTGTTTCGGAAAAGTTTTGAAACGGAAACGACGCCGGCTTCTTTCCCGATTTATGTTTCGGGAGATAACCGGTATAAGCTCTATGTAAATGAGCAGCTTGTATCGCTGGGGCCTGCCCGGTGCGACGTAGAGCACTGGAATTTCGAAACGGTAGATCTGGCGCCTTATCTTCAGGCAGGCCGGAACATCGTATCCGCCAAAGTGTGGAATGAAGGTGATAAGAAAGCCGAAGCGCAGGCCTCGTTCCGTACGGGATTCATCCTGCAGGGCGCGACGGAAGACGCAAAGGTGCTGAATACGGACAATACCTGGACATGCATCCGGGATAGCAGTTACAGCATTCCCACGGGAGAAAGAAGCCGCGGCTACTCCGTTGTCCCTCCCAACGAACAGGTTGACATGCGGATTCATATCAGGGGCTGGGAGAAATTGTCATACGACGACGCTTCGTGGAAACAGGCGCAACCCATCTCCCGCGGTACGCCGAAAAATACCATCGGCATCGACGCCAACAAGACGTGGAGGCTTGTCCCGTCTACCCTGCCGCAAATGGAACTGCAATATCAGAGACTCGTGAAAGTGCGGAAAGCGGAAGGCGTTACCGTGCCTTCGCCGTTCCCTTCCGAGAAGGCGGCTATTCGTGTGCCCGCCAATACGACGGCGTCCATTCTGCTTGACCAGACGTTTCTTACAAATGCGTATCCGACGTTAATTCTCAAAGGCGGAAAAAATGGCACTGTTACGCTGACATACGCCGAATCGCTGTACAACAGCGACTTTTCAAAAGATAACCGTAACGAAACGGAAGGAAAAAACATCGTCGGCAAGTCCGATGTCATCATTTCGGACGGGTCGGACGACCAATGTTTTACTGCGCTTTCGTACAGGACATACCGTTACGTAAACATACGGATAGAAACCAAAGAAACGCCTCTTGTCATTGATGATTTCTACGGCACTTTCACCGGTTATCCGTTCCGGCTGAATGCAAAACTGGAAACGGAAAGCGCAGAACTCAGGCAAATATTCGAAACAGGATGGCGTACAGCCCGGCTCTGCGCCGTTGAAACCTACATGGATTGCCCCTATTACGAGCAGTTGCAGTATATCGGGGATACGCGAATCCAGGCGCTGGTTTCCCTGTACAACAGCGGGGACGACCGTCTGGTTAAAAGCATGTTGATGAATATCGACAATTCCCGCCAGCCCGAAGGCATCACCCTAAGCCGCTATCCCACCGTTAATCCCCAGATCATCCCGACCTTTACTTTATGGTATATCGGCATGTTGCATGATTACATGATGTACGGCGGCGACCGTGAATTTATTATAAACAAATTACCGGGCGAACGGCAGATTATGGACTATTTCAACGGTTTCCAGGATACGGACGGTTCCCTTAAAAACCTTCCAAACTGGGCCTTTGTAGATTGGACGTTCGGCACAGGATGGATGCGGGGCATGGGACCGGTCGGCGAAGACGGCAGTTCCGCCCTGCTGGATCTCCAGCTTTTGATAGCCTGCCGCGATGCCGCCGATTTGGAACAGCACGTGGGCATGGACGGCTATGCTTCCTTGTACCGCGAAAGAGCCGCACAACTGGTAAACACCATCCGGGAGAAGTATTGGGATGAATCGCGAAAACTCTTTGCCGATACGCCCGAAAAATTGAATTACTCACAACATGCCAATTCCTTAGCCATTCTGTCCGGGCTGGTAACGGGACAGGACGCCCGGGAAATGGGACAAACGCTTCTAAGCGACACAACCCTGACACAGGCGTCCATCTACTTTAAATACTACCTGCACCAGGCCTTGATTAAAGCCGGAATGGGCGATGACTACCTTGACTGGCTGGACATCTGGCGCAGGAATATTGAGCTTGGACTCACTACCTGGGCAGAGACCTCCAATGTGGAACGGGCGCGATCGGACTGTCATGCCTGGGGAGCCAGTCCGAATATTGAATTTTTCAGGACAATACTTGGAATAGAAAGCGCCTCTCCGAATTTCAAGGAAGTGAGAATAGAACCTCATTTAGGCACAATTAAAAAGATCGGCGGCGCAATGCCGCATCCTGCGGGAGACATTTCTGTAAAATATGATCGTACCGGCCGGCAATTCAATGTAGAGATCGTCTTGCCCGCGGAAATCACCGGAGCATTCGTTTGGGAAGGTAAAGAATATCCATTAAAAACCGGAGAAAACCGGATTAAATTATAATTCCATGAAACATTCCGTAAAGATATTAGTAATCACCTGCCTGAATATGACGTTGTTTTTTCAGGCAAAAGCGCAACCGCCCTTTCCCGAATTTCCGCCAAAAGACGTTGACAATGCAATGGATTTCAATCAGATGCTCTATCAGATGGGGATAAAACTACCTGACTTGCCGGACAGGAAAGATGATCCGAACCTCCCCGAAGGCGCCGTTCCGGCTAATCCCTTGAATCCGGACGGAAGCTGGTCGTACAACGGCCATAATCTCAATCGGTCGGCATGGGGGCTGTGGGACAATTATGACGATGTACCCGCCGGGTTTTTCCCCGGACGGGATTCATATAGGGTAGGGCAGTATACGCCGGTTTCGTTGTTGAAAATGAACAGCGGGGAGGCCGTAACTTCGGCAAAAGACTGGTGGGAAAAAAGACGGCCCGAAATCGCCCGTGATGTGCAGCAAAGTTTGTATGGCTTTTTTCCTCCCGCAGACAAAATGCCGGAAGTGAAATTCAAAGTGGTGGAAACAACCGGCGGAAAAGGCAATAACCGTTATATCCAGAAAGAATTAACAGGAGAAATTGACGTTTCCGGTTATCCCGAAGTCAGAAACAAACCTGTTATTTCGGGTACGCTTCGCACTCCGGCTTCGGCAACAGGCCCCGTTCCCGTAATGATTGTCATTGGCGGGTTCGGAAACACTATTGATCGTTATTGGGATATCGTCTCGCCTCATGGCTGGGGGATTTGCACTTTTAGCCCGAATACTGTTCAGCCCGACAACGGCGCCGGTCTGACAAGCTATCTAATCGGCTTGGTAAACAGAGGAAGCTGGAGGAAGCCCGACGACTGGGGCGCAATCGGCGCATGGACATGGGGTATCGGCCGGTTGATCGATTACCTTGAAACAGACCCGAGTGTTAATGGAAAAGCCATCGGGCTTACCGGTCATTCCCGGTACGGAAAAGCGACCTTGTTTGCTTCGGCATTCGACGCGAGGATTGCGATCGCCTTTCCGAGTGACGCGGGCAGTTTGGGAACGAAACTGAACCGGCGTCACTGGGGACAGGATCTGGAAAATTCGGGAAGCCCTTCGGAATATCATTGGATGGCAGGCAATTTCCTGCAATGGTGCGGCGAATTAGTACCGGGACAGTATCTTCCGCGGAAGATTGAACGCTGTCCGGTCGATGCACATTCCCTGCTTGCATTGTGTGCACCCCGACCTGTCTTTGTCAACGGAGGCGACCAAAGCCAGTGGTCGGATCCTTATGGCATGTATCTCACCATGTTGTATGCCGGCCCGGCTTATGAATTGCTTGGCGCGAAAGGACTTGTTATCCGTGACGACAAACCTCAAATAGATGTGGGATACATTGAAGGCGCTTTAGGTTACCGCCTGCATGCCGGAGGCCACACCGATGCACCGGATTGGCCGGCGTTCTTTGAATTTGCAGCAAAATTCATCCCTGCAACCGAGTTGACCGTTTCCGCCGACGTCATAACCTTCCCGGCTGACGGGACGCCGGCAGAACTTAGCATCAAATCCGATAAAAACTGGAAAATGCGGAATCCGGCGTCCTGGTTGCATGTTAATAAAATTTCGGCATCAGGAGACGGTACGGTAGAAATTTCGGCAGACAGGAATACCAGCGGAAACGGACGTTCTTCGGAATTGGAAATTGAAACGGAAGGGAAACGGTTGATTGTTTTGGTAACCCAGGCGTCTGAAAATAACAAGATTGAAGTTTCGAAAGCAGAACTGACGTTGGCCGGTAACGAAGCGGCTTCGGAATCGCTGGAAATAACCTCCAGGACGGCATGGAACATATCAAGTTCCGCCGACTGGATACTGATTGAGCCTGAAGCCGGGATTAACAGTCGCAAAATAACGCTTTCGGTACAGCCGAATCCGCTGGTTGAACGGCGAACGGCAATATTGACTGTTTCCTCGCCTGCAGAAAGCAAATCGGTGAAAATCATACAGGATAAAGGCCTGCCGGTACTTCAGGTTATGGGGAGCGGCTCCATCCGGGCAGGGGCGGCCGCTTCGAACAATTCGTCTGTTTTCTTGATCACGAATACGGATTGCATTGTCGAAAGTCCGGTTGACTGGGTTTCGGGGGAAATAAACAGGCAAGGTGCGTTTACCAGGTTAGTCGTGCACATAAAAGAAAATACGACAGGAGCCTCTCGTTCGGCAAGAATCACTTTGAAAGTGGAGGGACTTGACCCTGCTTTTGTAGAAATTACTCAGAATGGGGAATGAAAGGGAATTGTCTCCCCATAATATTTGTCCGCAGGCTGCACCGCGATTACACCACGGCGCAACCTGCGGACAATAAATTTGCCGCTTATTCCGTTTTTGTCCAGGGGTATTTGGCCAGGAAGTCGAAATCTCTCTTGCAAGATGCATAGATGTCGCCTCCCGTTTCCTGCTCGACGGTCAGGTCTTCCAGCCCGTAGGATGCGGCCTGTTCAAACAGTGCGTCGTAAGGCACATCACCTTGTCCCACTTCCGTGTAGCCCTGTCCTTTCTTGAAATCGGAAACATGCCATGAAAGAAAGCGTCCCGGATAGTTCCGCAGATACGTCAGAATGTCGCCACCTCCGTTCACCACATGCCCCATGTCCATCTGGAAAAACACCAGCCCGGGATCCGTATTCCGGATCAACAGGTCATAGATTACTTCGCCGTCCACCGACCTGAACTCCGAGTGATGATTGTGGTACCCGAATTTGATACCGCCTGCCTTGCATAATTCCCCGATGCGGTTGAACTGTTCGGCTACGCGCTTCACCTCGTCCGCCGTTTTTCCTGCCGGCAGGAACGACTGCGTTAGCCGTTTACCTCCGGCGGCATTCATCCCGTCGATGCTTTTCCGCCAGTAATCCCATTCACCGGCCTGTACATCTGCCGGAAGCATGCCCGTGCCGCAATGCGTACCGGACAGTTGCATGCCCACGTCGTTTAACATTCGGCTCCATTCCGTCAACCGCTTTTTCAGGAACGTATTGCCGTCAAAACCATACGCTTCGGCATACGAATAACCCATGTCCGAAAGTTTCTTCAGACATCCTTCATGGTCGTTGGGCAACGTCTCACGGATGCTGTACAACTGGAGACCGATTCTGTTTTTACCTTTCGCGCCCGGCATGGCAACCGCCGGCCATGCCAATCCTTTCAATCCGTAACACGCAGTGGCTGCGACCGCAACACTTCTGCGAATAAAATTCCTTCTGTTCATTTCCATTCTGTTTTTTGATTATTTGTGAATCATAAAAGATATATCCGACGCAAAATTAATAAAATTTTCGTTTACTCAATATCTTATTAACTCATGTTACGCAACTGCCCGGCATATCCCCGGACTGGTTGCGCATTGCGTAGCAGGCTGGGAGGGTATCCGCTTCCGGTATTATACTTCACGCGGTATGACTTTGTGCTTATTAACTCACGATGTATGGACGCCTGCGCCCACGATGTATGGACGCCTGCGCCCACGATGTATGGGCGCCTGCGCCCACGATGTATGGGGGAACGGCTTCAACAACATGGTCAGACTGATGCAAGCCTGAGCCTGTCCGGAGTATGCCGGTAATACACAAATCCATGCCGCGTGAAGTATAGAAT
>JAISEJ010000110.1 GCA_031264155.1 Tannerella sp.
ACGGCAATAATTTTCCAACATGACCATACGAGGAGGATATTGTTTACGGATAATAAATGGACGCCTGCGCCCACGATGCATGGACGCCTGCGCCCACGATGCATGGACGCCTGCTTCCATGATGCATGGAAGCCTGCTTCCACGATGCATGGAAGCCTGCTTCCACGATGCATGGAAGCCTGCTTCCACGATGCATGGAAGCCTGCGCCCACGATGCATGGGGGAACGGCTTCAACAACATGGTCAGACTGAAGCAAGCCTGAGCCTGTCCGGAGTATGCCGGTAATACACAAATCCATGCCGCGTGCGGTATAGAATCGTATCCGATTCCGGGCCGGGGGCGTATCGCGTCGTTCTGTAATCAGGCAATTGCGTAACATGAGTTAATAATCATGTCAATAATAGGCGTTTTGAAAATAGAATTAAAATTTTCTTTATTACTTTTGCATTTTTAGTCAGGAAAAGCGTACATTTGCAAACTGGACTTAGCAAAACATTAACAACTATAAAAAATCACTATGGAAAAAAAGAGAGTTTACACGTTTGGAAACGGAGAAGCCGAGGGCAGAGCGGATATGAAGAATTTGCTTGGAGGAAAGGGTGCAAATCTTGCTGAAATGAATCTTATAGGAGTGCCTGTGCCTCCGGGTTTTACAATCACTACGGATGTGTGTAATGAGTATTACGAAAAGGGAAAAGATGCTGTAGTCGGCCTTTTGGAGGATGACGTGAAAAACGCACTGTCGAATGTGGAGCGACTTATGAACTCCAGGTTTGGTGATATAAATAATCCTTTGCTTGTTTCTGTTCGTTCCGGCGCCCGCGCTTCCATGCCGGGTATGATGGATACGATTCTGAACCTTGGTCTGAATGATAAAGTCGTGGAAGGGCTTGTTAACAAAACGGGCAATCCTCGTTTTGTCTGGGATTCGTATCGCCGGTTTGTGCAAATGTACGGCGATGTTGTGCTTGGGATGAAACCATTTGAAAAAAATGAAGAAGACCCGTTTGAAGTAATTATTGATAGCGTTAAGGAAAGCAAGGGCGTTAAACTTGATACCGAACTTGATGTTGAGGATCTTAAAACACTTGTAGCACGCTTTAAGGAAGCTGTGAAAAACCAGACCGGCAAAGATTTCCCGGAAAACGCTTACGAGCAATTGTGGGGCGCAATATGCGCGGTGTTTGACAGTTGGATGAACAACCGTGCGATACTTTACCGTAAAATGGAAGGCATACCTGCCGAATGGGGTACGGCCGTGAATGTTCAGGCGATGGTGTTCGGCAATATGGGCGACACTTCGGCAACGGGCGTGGCTTTCAGTCGCGACGCCGCTACGGGCGAAGATCAGTTTGTCGGGGAATATCTTATTAACGCACAGGGCGAAGATGTTGTCGCCGGTATACGCACTCCGCAACAGATCACCAAAATAGGTTCCGAGCGTTGGGCAAAACTTGCCGGCGTATCGGAAGACGATCGCCGTACAAAATATCCTTCCATGGAAGAATCAATGCCTGAGATTTACAGGCAGTTGGATGATTTGCAGGAAAAACTTGAAAATCATTACAAAGATATGCAGGATATGGAGTTTACCGTACAGGAAGGCAAATTGTGGTTTCTCCAGACTCGAAGCGGTAAGCGTACCGGCGCTGCGATGGTTAAGATTGCTATGGATCTTTTACGACAGGGGATGATTGATGAAAAAACGGCGATCAAACGTATTGAACCGAATAAACTGGACGAACTCCTTCACCCGATATTTGACAAGAAGGCGCTTAAAGAAGCGCAAGTATTGACGAGAGGTCTGGCTGCATCTCCCGGCGCGGCTTGCGGTAAAATCGTTTTTAATGCGGACGATGCCGCCGTTTGGGCGTCTAAGGGTGAACGCGTGATTATGGTACGTGTGGAGACGTCGCCCGAAGACCTTGCCGGTATGGCCGCTGCCCAGGGGATCCTGACCGCACGCGGAGGCATGACGTCTCACGCCGCTGTTGTTGCACGCGGTATGGGTAAATGTTGTGTTTCGGGAGCCGGCGAACTTGTGATCGATTATGCGGCAAAACGCCTTAAAGTGGGCGACGTTATACTTGAAGAAGGGGATTTTATTTCACTTAACGGTTCTACCGGCGACGTTTATCTGGGAGCTGTGGCAACGAAAGAAGCCGAACTGGACGCCGACTTCTCGGAATTGATGGAGCTTTGCGATAAATATACGAAATTGGTTGTACGCACGAATGCGGATACGCCTTATGATGCGAAGATTGCACGCGACTTCGGCGCCGTAGGTATCGGACTTTGCCGTACGGAACACATGTTTTTCGAAGGCGAAAAGATACGCGCCATGCGTGAGATGATTCTGGCCGAAACGGTAGAGGAAAGACGTCGCGCTCTGGCGAAAATATTACCTTACCAGCAGGAGGATTTCCAGGGAATATTCAGAGCTATGGCCGGATGTCCCGTGACCGTTCGCTTATTGGATCCTCCTCTTCATGAATTTGTTCCTCATTATGAAAAAGAGCAGCGTGAACTTGCTGAGATAATGGGCGTTACTTATGAATATATACGCATAAGGGTTGAATCCCTGCACGAGGCGAATCCGATGCTCGGACATCGCGGATGCCGCCTCGGTAACACCTATCCCGAAATAACGGAAATGCAGACGCGCGCTATTCTCGGCGCAGCGCTCGACTTGAAAGCGGAGGGCATTGAAACGTATCCTGAAATAATGGTTCCCCTGACCGGAATATTGTATGAGTTTGTCGCTCAGGAAAAAGTGATACGCGAGACGGCGGCGAAACTGTTTGAAGAACATAATGACAGCATTGATTTCAAGGTTGGTACAATGATAGAGATCCCTCGTGCGGCGCTTACGGCCGACCGTATAGCAAGCAAAGCGGAATTTTTCTCTTTCGGAACAAACGACCTGACACAGATGACATTCGGTTACAGTCGCGATGATATAGCTTCATTCCTCCCCGCTTATCTGGATATGAAAATATTACCGAATGATCCATTTCAGGTGCTTGATCGGAATGGAGTAGGGCAGTTGGTTCGTATGGCAACGGAAAAAGGCCGTTCTATCCGTCCGGATTTGAAATGCGGTATATGCGGCGAACATGGCGGCGAACCTTCGTCCGTTAAATTCTGTCATAAAGTAGGGCTTAATTACGTAAGCTGCTCGCCGTATCGCGTGCCTATCGCACGTCTTGCGGCAGCACAGGCTGCTATTGAAGAATAATTGACTGTTATGAAGAATAATTGACTGTTATAATGTGACAATTTTTTTTGTTTTTTTTATCTCGGAGACTGTCTTGAGAAAAATGGTCTCCGAGTTTTTTTCACTATTACTTATAATATCCGTCTATTGAAACGGAGTTTGATGGGTAAATAAAAGTGTTTTGCTTGATAATCTAAAAAAAACAGTTACTTTTGCGTTGTTGTTTATAAATATTGGAAATCGGCGAAAATTCCTTATGTGCAATTTGTGGATTTTGGTTTTCAGGGTTTAATGAGGTATTTTTTGTTACTAATATAATAATGATGATAAGAAAAAATCTTTTTTTGTGTCTCTGTTTTTTATTTTTTTATATGGGTATGGCGCAAGAAATTGAACTAAAAGGAAAGGTCTTCGAACGCTCGTCCGGTGAACCTTTGGTGTCGGCGCTTATAAGGGTTAAAGAGTCATCATTAGCAACATTATCCGATGATGAGGGGAATTATTTGCTTCGGTTTGATAAGAAAGGCGTGTATACCGTATCCGCATCGTATGTGGGTTTTAGCGAAGTCAATAAGAAGGTTGAACTCCGTCGGAATCAGACGCTTGATTTTTTCCTTGATAATAATATCCAGTTGGAAGAGGTTTTAGTGACGTCTACGGCTCCCAACGAGCGGGTGAAAAGCCTGACTATGGGCGTTGAAAAGCTGAGCGCTGTGGAAATTAAGCAAATGCCTGCATTGATGGGCGAGGTTGACGTTATTAAGGCGATACAGCTTTTGCCGGGCGTGCAGACGGCTTCGGAAGGCGGTTCGGGATTCAGCGTACGTGGCGGTTCGCCGGACCAGAATCTTATACTTATAGATAATACTACGGTTTATAACGCTTCGCATCTTATGGGTTTTTTCTCTATTTTTAATAATGATGTGCTTAGCGGAATAGATTTGTATAAAGGAGATATGCCTTTAAAATACGGAGGACGGCTTTCTTCATTATTGGATGTGCGGACGAAAAGCGATCATCCCGAACGTTTTAAAGGCGTTGGTGGGATAGGGTTGATTTCCAGTCGACTGACGATGGAGGGGCCTGTCGGTGAAAAAACGTCGTGGCTGGCGGGTGGGCGTCGCAGTTATGCGGATTTGTTCCTTAAACTGTCTTCGGATGAGGCGTTGCGCAAGTCGTCGGTTTATTTTTACGACTTCAATGCAAAAATGACACACCGTTTTTCCAACGATGATATAATAGATATCGGCGGTTATTATGGGAAAGATAATTTTGGTGCGGAACCGGGTGATTTTCATTATGGTAACGGTGCGGCTTCCGTGTCGTGGCGACATGTCTATTCGAGGATGTTATCTTCGAAGGTAAGTTTTAACGTCAGCAATTATGATTACGGCCTTCGATCCAAATTGGAAGGTGCGAAAGCTACGTGGGAATCAAGCATAACGGATTACATGCTGCGCCTTGATATGACTCATTCCATAAATGAAATGTGGAATCTTACGTATGGGCTTTCGAGTATTTTGCACCGTTTTAAGCCTGGGTTTGCTAAAATGGATACTTCTTCCGAAGGCGAGTCTGCGATTAATTATAAAGTTGAAGGTTCCAACGCTTTAGAGCATGGCGTATATCTTTCAAACGAACAGAAATTATCCGAAACGTTAAGCGTTAAATATGGCGTGCGTTTGTCTGCTTTCCAGAATATGGGAAAAGGTACGGTTTATCATTATAATGATGATTATCGTGTTACGGATTCGCTGATATATAAGTCGGGTGAGATTTATAATACATATATGGCACTGGAACCGCGTCTTGGTTTTGCGTGGCGGTTTGGCGAAAACTCGTCGCTGAAAGGTAATTATTTGCGTAATGCACAATTCATGCAGCTTGCGAACAATTCTGCTTCCGGCTCTCCGCTTGATGTATGGTTTCCGGCAAGCCCGAATATAAAACCGCAGGTAGTGGATATGTTCTCGGTCGGCTATTTTCGGAATCTGGACGATAATACGTATGAAACGTCGGTGGAGTTATATTACAAAAAACAGAAAAACGTGATAGACTTTGCCGAGCATGCAAACCTGATGCTTAATAAAAAACTGGAAGGCGAAGTTCGCACAGGCAGAGGCGAGGCTTATGGCGCCGAATTTATGATACGCAAAAACAAAGGACGCCTTACCGGTTTTGTTAATTACACGTTGTCGCGTTCGGAACGTACGATTCCCGGCGTCAATAAGGGAAAAACATACCTTTCGCCTTACGACAAAACGCATAATTTGAATATTGTGGCAAATTATGAATTATCAAGGAAATGTTCGTTTTCCGCTATTTGGGTCTATGCCACAGGTAATCCTACGACATATCCTTCGGGACGTTTTGAAGTGGAGGGAGAGTATTTTCCTGTCTATTCGGGGCGAAACGAATATCGTCGTCCCGATTATCATCGTCTTGACCTGTCGTTTACTTATATCCCCAGGCCTGATTCCGGGAAACGTTGGCGCGGGGAATGGAATGTTTCTCTTTACAATGCTTACGGCAAGAAAAATCCCTGGATGATCACTTACGACCAGAATGAGGATACGGGACTTCCTTATGCGGAAATGATGTATCTTTTCGGTGTGGTGCCTTCGATAACATATAACTTTAAATTTTGAATAAAATGATGAGCCGATTATTAAGTCTTTGTTTTTCGATAATTATATTTTTTTCGTGCACGGCACCGATTGATATAGATACGCGTGATAGCGAACTTGTTATTGTTATATACGGATGCCTTACCGACGAAAACAGATATCAGTCGGTCAGGATAACAAGTTCTTCCCCTTATTTCGACGATAAGGAAAACAGTCTTGTTACCGACGCAAACGTCCGGATAAACGATTCCGAAGGGAATGAATATGGGATGCTATATGGAGAAAACGGATATTATTTCAGTAAATCCCGGTTTGCCGTGCGTCCCGGCATTACTTATCATCTTCGTGTTGATGTTGATTTTGATAAGGACGGAACGCCTGAGACTTATGAAGCCGCAACGACCATATCACCCGTATTGACGATGGATTCGATTGCTGTTAAGCCGATTAATATCATGGGATTCAGGCATTATTCCCTTAATGTATTTGCGCAGGATCCTCCGGAAACGAAGGATTTTTATTTGTTCCGGTTTTTTATAAACGATAGCCTTTCCAATAATCAGATAAGTAATTATGTTGTTACGGATGATGAATTTTTCAATGGTTCCTATCTGGAAAATACCGTATATTATTTTGAAGATATTACGGACGAGAATGTTGTTGAAAAAAATAAGGATAACGATAATGTCTATATGGTCTCTCCCGGGGACAGAATCCGGCTGCAGGTTCTGAGTATAGAGGAAGGATATTATAAATTCATCAATGAATGTTCGTCGGAGATGCGCGGCGAGAATCCAATGTTCGGCGGGCCTCCATCCAATATATCCACGAATCTCACAAACGGAGCCATCGGTTATTTCACGGGATATTGTATCTATGAAAAGACAACCGTCGTTCCGTAAGTCCGTTATGGGAGCGATGCATATCCATGCCTTGCGGCACAGCAGTTATTTAAAAATGTGAGAATGAATCGGCTCATTCTCACATTACTTTATCCATGTACAAACAGGAATATATTTTGATTACGCGGATCGCCTTCGCGGATATTTATAATTGCGACCAGGGCATAGGCGACAGGAAGATGCTCTGATTGCGGGTCGCCGTATTTGCATATTCGGGCAATGCTGACATTCGTTTCCAGTCCGGATGATTCCTGAATTGTTCCCATGCTTCGCCACGCGTTTTCTCATCTTTATACCATGTGAGATAGAGCAGGGCAGGCATGTTTGGGCCGGACAGGATTTCCCCGTATAGAACGGAATTGATAGCCACCTTGTCGAACAAGTCAATTTCTTCACTGTTGAACATTTTCACTTTTCTTTGGTTAGCTTCTTCGTTCGGACTGTGATAGATGCGTATTTCGAGCAGAGTCCGCGAAGGATCCGGTTTGCGATGAACCGGTATCTTATCAAAAGCTTCGCACAAATAGGATTCGAACTCGGTATAAGCGGGTGCAGGCGCTGACGTATCATAAAAAGCCTGTGCTTTTTGCCTGAACTCCCGGTCTTCCCAGATGCTCTTTTTAACCTTATAATACGTTTCGATGTCGGGATAGATAAACACGACGTGGCGTTTGTCTTTTTCACCTTCGTTTACCCTGTGCAGGCGGAACGCTCCGGTTTTGATGTTCTTACGCTTATACGCCGGTATCAGCGCTTCTTCAAAAAAAGAATCCAGTAATTTTCCGTCACTTGTGAGCGTATAGATGCGCCATTCATAAATTTCTTTTTTGCCGGAAGCTGCCGCCGAGAGCGATGCATAGCTTTTCAGAGGTAAAGCCACACCTGTTGCAGGGATAACGGATAACGCGCCTGCCGTTTTGAGAAAATTTCGTCTTTTCATGATTGATAAAATTATATTTAATAAATCGAAAACAAGGCAAATGTAAGTATAATATTCTTTTCTTGAGCGTTTTTTTGAATTTATTTTAAAATGAATGATGAATTGCTTTACATTGGAATAATAACTCATGCTTTACTTCCCTGTTTGAGAAATAAAGCATATAAAGCATGACGTCTTCCTCGGAAATCATTTAGAAACTGTTACATTTTATTGTGAATAAATTCTATTCTCGTCTTGTCATCTGCCCTTAACTGGTCTTTGCGAATTGTTTGTTTTAGCGAATTTTTCATATTTTGCTACTTTTAAAAATGTAATGCAGGATTAAAAACAGGATAAAATTTTGAGGCGTTATAAGGTATTATGATACGCAAAATTTTAAAAAACCAATGTCTTATTTGTAAACTATGTATTAATAATTGATGTTACGCAGTACTTTTTGTACACTGTAAGCAAGAAACAGTTGTTTCTTTTGTCTCCAATACACAAATATATGCCATGCGTAACATCAGTTAATAACTTATTCTCATGATGAACCTTTTTATAACTAAAGATGGCGAAAGGCTCCTATGGTGTATTACTCCGACATCCGGAAATTTTTCAGTTCCCGGTATAGTCTTTGGATGGGGAGGCCCATTACGTTATAGAAGGAACCTTCGATGCTGCGGACGCCTATGTAGCCAATCCATTCCTGTATGCCATAGGCGCCAGCTTTGTCGAAAGGTTTGTATTTGTCTACGTAGTATTCGATTTCTTCGTTAGTAAGTTCGGCAAAATCGACTGTCGACGTTACGGAAAATTCTTTTCGATTATCGGTTGTTGTGAGCGCTACGGCTGTTATGACACGGTGTTTGCGTCCGGACAGACGTTTTAACATATTAACAGCTTCTTCCCGGCCTGCCGGTTTTTCCAATACATCGTTATCAAGTACGACAACCGTGTCGGCTGTTATGATAAGTTCTTTCCGGCTTATCGTGGAGAGATAAGCGTCCGCTTTCTTGCGGGCCAGCCGGACGGGTATCTCTTCGGGCGGGACGTCCTGCGGATGCGTTTCGTCTATGTCCGGTATCACACGTACCTCGAAATCAATGTCCAAGCCTTTCAGTAACTCTTTGCGGCGAGGGGAGTTGGATGCTAATACTATCTTATAATTTATGCTATGTTTCATAACTGTTTAAAAAATTACATAAAAAAATATGCTGCAAATCTAAACAAAATTTATATATTTGCGTTTTTATAGAATCATAATAAAAATAACGGATTGAGAAATGAAAAAAGTAATAGCAGCAATTTCTATGATAACAATGTTTGCCTGTAACGGCGTGAAACAGCAAAACGGAGGATCCGGACGCGAGAGTTCTCCTGCGGCTTCGTTTATTGGAAAGCCGGATGTGAAAATTGAAAACGGACAAATGACACCGGAAGTGTTATGGGCATTCGGGCGCATAGGGAACGTATGCGTTTCTCCTGACGGCCGGCGTGTCGCTTATATCGTAACTTATTATAGTATTCCTGAAAATAAGAGCAATGCGGATATCTATATAATGGATGTTGACGGCGGAAATAAGAAGCAACTCACAAAAACGGATGCGCGGGAGGGTTCTCTGGTTTGGCTTCCGTCGGGTAAGGTAATTGCTTTTTTGCGCGCCGGAAAATTATGGAATATAAATCCGGACAACGGGAAAGAAACGCAGGTATCCGAGATAAAAGAACCTATTGACGGATTTATCTATGCCCCGACCGAAGATAAAATTCTGTTTGTCATATCAACGAAAGTGGGAAAATATACGGGTGCGGAAATATATAGCGACCTCGACAAGGCGAACGCGTATATATATGATGATTTAATGTACCGTCATTGGGATTCGTGGAAAGACGGTAATTACAATCATATATATGTAGGCGATATTCGATCGGGCAAGGTGAATATGCTGGAAGATATCATGCCGGGAGAACCTTATGATTCTCCGATGAAACCCTTTGGAGGAACGGAGGAAATAACTTGGAGTCAGGATGGGAAAACGATAGTTTATACATGTAAAAAACTCACGGGAAAAGAATATGCATTTCAGACGAACTCGGATCTGTTTGCTTACGATTTGGAAAGTAAACAGACCAAACTGCTAACGCCGGATATGCTGGGGTACGATTACTGTCCGCTGTTTTCACCGGATGGCGCGAAACTGTTGTGGCTAAGCATGGAACGTGCCGGATTTGAGGCTGATAAGGAACGTATTATGTTGATGGACTGGCCTGCTGGTTCGATGCGGGACATATCGGAAGCTCTGGATGCAAGTCCGAGTTCCATACGGTGGACGGCTGACAGTAAGAACCTGTATTTTACGGCGCCGTATAAAGAAGCGCATCAGGTTTATAAACTGGATTTATCTAATGGTGACATGCGGCAGGTTACCGACGGGAATCATGATTACCAGAGCGTACAGATAGCCGGGGAAGCGCTTGTTGCGAATCGTACGACGTTAGTAAATCCGGCGGAGGTATATCGCATCAACCCTGTCGACGGTACGGGTGAGGAAATCTCTTTTGTGAATAAGGATTTGCTGGATAAAATCAATTCTCCTTCATTTGAAAAACGGTTTGTGACAACGACCGACAACAAGCAAATGGTGACATGGGTTGTTTATCCCCCGTCGTTTGATAAGTCAAAAAAATACCCTGTGCTTTTGATTTGTACGGGTGGCCCGCAAGGCGTTTTAGGTCCGTCATTCAGCTACCGGTGGAATTATATGTTAATGGCATCGCAAGGATATATTGTCGTTGTACCCGCACGTCGCGGGACGTCCGGTTCCGGGCAAGAATGGTGTGACGCCATTTCGAAAAACCATGGTACACAAGATGAACAGGACTTGTTGTCCGCCGTTGACGCCATAGCCAAAGAGCCATGGGTTGACGAGACACGCATAGGCGCTACCGGGGCAAGCTACGGAGGATATTCTATTTTTCATTTGGCAGGCACTCATAAAGGACGTTTTAAAGCATTCCTTGCTCATTGCGGCATCTTTCACATGGAATTTATGTATTCCACAACGGAAGAAATGTTTTTCGAAAATTGGGAAACGGGGGGCGCACCCTGGGATAAAGAAAATAAGACGGCACAAAATTCTTTTTCCTATTCACCCCATTTACTTGTAAAGAACTGGGATACGCCAATTATGATTGTGCACGGGGAAAAAGATTTCCGTGTACCGTATTCGCAAGGTATGGCTGCGTATAATACAGCTCAGATGTTGGGTGTGGAAAGTAAACTGTTGATTTTCCCTGCGGAAAACCATTGGGTGTTAAGCCCGCAAAATGCAATTGTCTGGCAACGTGAGTTCTTTGCCTGGTTTGATAAGCATCTGAAGAAATAAATATTTTTATGGAAATTAAATCATATATAGAAAAAAACAAAGAGCGTTTTCTGAACGAATGGTTCGAATTGTTGCGTATCCCGTCGATCAGCTCCAAACAGGAACATAAACAAGATATGTTAACTTGTGCGGAACGCTGGAGAGAATTATTGTTATCGACCGGTGCGACGTATGCGGAAGTGATACCGACGCAGGGCAATGCGGTCGTCTATGCAGAAAAAAACGTATCACCGGACGCCAAAACCGTGCTTGTTTACGGACATTACGATGTGATGCCGGCCGAACCGATGGAATTGTGGAAAAATAATCCTTTTGAACCGGAAATACGCGACGGACGGATTTACGCCCGCGGAGCGGATGATGATAAAGGGCAGGCGATGATACAGGCCAAAGGATTTGAGACTGCATTGCAGACGGGTATCCTCGGATGTAATGTTAAATTTATTCTGGAAGGAGAAGAGGAAATCGGTTCGCCAAGTCTGGAGACCTTTTGCGAAGCAAATAAAGATTTGCTGAAAGCGGACGTCATACTTGTCTCGGATACGAGTATGGTAGGGGAGGATACACCTTCGCTTACAACGGGGCTAAGGGGTTTGTCGTACTGGGAAATTGAAGTGACGGGGCCAAACCGCGACCTGCATTCGGGACATTTCGGCGGGGCTGTCGCAAATCCGATAAATGCACTTTGCAGGATGATATCCGATATTACAGACGCTGACGGATACATCACGATTCCTCATTTTTATGATGACGTGGAGGAACTTTCGGAAAAAGAAAAGCGAATGCTGGACAACGTGCCTTTCGATGAAGAAAAATATAGAAAAGCGCTTGATGTGGACGAGCTTTTCGGGGAAAAAGGCTATTCGACGCTAGAACGTAACAGTTGCCGCCCGTCTTTTGACGTATGCGGGATATGGGGCGGATACACGGGCGAAGGCGCAAAAACCGTTCTCCCTTCAAAAGCTTGCGCAAAACTGTCATGCCGTCTTGTCCCTCACCAGGATGCGGATAAGATTTCACGGCTTTTTACCGACTATATAATGAGTGTGGCTCCCCGGTATGTGAAAGTGGAGATAAAGCACAGTCATGGCGGACAGGCGTATGTCTGCCCTGTTGATATCCCGGCATATAAGGCGGCGGAAAAAGGTTTTACCGTTGCTTTCGGGAAACAGCCGCTGGCAGTACGCCGCGGCGGAAGTATCCCGATTATTCCGACATTCGAAAAAGTGCTTGGGATAAAAAGCGTTCTAATGGGATTTGGCCTGGAACGCAATGCCATTCATTCGCCCAACGAAAGTTTCGGTATGGATATGTTTTATGCGGGAATAGAGGTGGTAGCTGAGTTTTACAGAGAATTTAAATGACGCGAACTTAAATGAGCATACTTATTAAATCGGTTAATCTGAACGGGCAGCTGGCGGATATATACATCGAAAAAAACAGGATAAAACGTATCGTGATGCTTGGAAACGCATATAGTGCGGATTTCCCTGTGGACACGGTAAATCCGTTCGGCAGAACATCCGGCGCCGGGACCGAAGCGGATAAGCAGGCGTCGCCGCAGGCAGACATTGTGATCGATGGTCGTCGCAAGGCTGTCATACCCGGTCTGATAAATATGCACACACATGCGTCCATGACATTGTTTCGCGGCTTCGGCGATGATATGCCGTTGATGTCGTGGCTTGAGCAGAAGATTTGGCCTAATGAAGCAAAGCTGACCCGCGATGATATTTACTGGGGAGCAAAGCTTGCTTGCGTAGAAATGCTGCGAAGCGGTACCACAACATTCTTTGATATGTATTATAAGCTTGATGCTACGGCGCAGGCTGTCGAAGAAATGGGGTTGCGTGCAGTCCTGTCAGAGGCGTGTTTTGATTATTTTATTGTGGAAATGGTGGAACGCAGCAAACAGAATATAATGCGCCGCTTTGAAAAGCCGCATCCTTACAGCGACCGCATAAAATACGCATTAGGGCCTCATGCCATTTATACAGTTTCGGGCGAACTGCTTAAATGGACTTGCGGTTATGCAAAAGAAAACGGTTTGCTAATACAGATGCATCTTGCGGAAACGGAAGGCGAGGTGGAGCAATGCGTCAATCGGTTCGGCCTGACGCCGGTTCGTTACCTTCGTAAATTGGGGGTACTGTCGCCGCAGCTTGTACTTGCCCATGTGCTTTATGTCGATAGCGAGGAGATAAAAATGCTTGCCGACAACGGCATTAAAGTCGTTCACAATCCGGCTTCGAACATGAAACTGGCTTCCGGCCATGAGTTTAAATATAAAGAGATGCGCGAGGCAGGTATGACGGTTGCGCTCGGAACGGATGGTTGTTCGTCGTCAAATAATCTGGATATGATTGAAACCATGAAGTTAGCTTCGCTGCTGGGGAAAGTGTGGCGTAAAGACCCGGAAGCGCTTACCTGCGATGAAATGCTTTACGCCGCAACAAAAGCCGGCGCCGATATTCTCGGCATAGAGGCCGGCCGTATAGCCGAAGGCTGCCTTGCCGATTTATGCCTCGTCGATCTTGACATTCCAGCCTTCACGCCGAATTTTAACTTCGTGTCAAACCTCGTTTTCGCTGCAAACGGAAGTTGTATTGATACCGTAATATGCGATGGCCGCGTTGTCATGAAAGATAAGAAAGTGCCCGGCGAAGCCGAGATTATGGAACGCGCAGCCCGCGCCGCTTACGACCTTATGAAAAGGGACGGGAAATAAACAAAATCTTTTGAGTCATTCAACAGACATGCGGATTCGCAGGATTTATGCAGATATACTTTGCGTGAAACGGTTTTGTGTACTGCAGGCTGACATCAGAAGATAAAGCCAAATGACCATGCAAATAAATTACGGAGAAGAAACAAAGATTAATATTTGTTGACGTATTGATTGAAAATAGCTTGATATTGCTTGATAATAGGTTTGGCAATATTGGTAGCCAAATGAATAACTCAATGTCTTTATTATATTCAATTACTACTGATGCGTTAAAAATCGGCACTAAATAAATCCAATTGATCATTGACATTTTGATTGACTTGAAATTCGGTAAATAGTTCTCGGATGTTTGTTTTGCCAAAAACGGGGTGGTGCTGTAAAAAGTATGCTACTGTAAATATATGGCAATCGGGGCAATAGAGGGTGATTTTTATTTACATTTACAAAAATACAAATTCATTCCCTGATTGCCATATATTTACAACAGCATACTTTTACAGCACCACTCTATATTTTTTCGTTAGAAAATTTATTTCAATTTGCACCCACCGGTTCTTCCGGTAATGTGTATTCCCATACCATCGCCGGATTCAGGACGTACCAGCCGCGTTCGACGCGTACGAAGGCTTTTTTGCAGTAGGGGGAGTCCCTGTTTGCCTCGTGCATTGCCATGACGCTGTTGATGTATGTCCGCTTTTTGCGGTAGGGGGGCAGTACTTCGTCGGGCATCGGGGCGGCGAGCCGTTCCAGATCATCCATGTTGAACGCTCCGATGTGGCCTTTGGATGCTTCGGGGTCATCGCGGCGACTGTACTGCCGCGGCTGGCTGTCGGCCGTGCCGCGCATCAGGAGGAGGAGGAAAAAGAGCATGCTGTGGGAATCGACGCGGAAGAGGCGCCGGTCACATTCGTACGTCAGTGTTTGCGGGCATACCCGGCTCCAGTATCGGGTGAATGTTTTTTCATCGGCCAGCTGCGCCTGTTTCTGACGCTGATATTTCAGATAGCCAGCCAGCAGGTAGTCTGCCGCCAGGCGGCCGTTTCTTTCGGTGTGCGTGAGCGAAGCGCCCTGCTTCAGCAGGCTGGCGGCGATTTCGGCCTGTCCGTGATACAGGGCATGCATCAGGCC
>JAISEJ010000114.1 GCA_031264155.1 Tannerella sp.
ATGCTCAACAACGCCACGCTGCAACTCCACGAGTACACCGACGATACCGCCATGACCTCCGGCAGCGAAGCCTATCAGGCTGCGCTCATCTTCTACAATTCCGTGAAAATGGCCGCCCGTCAGGACGTCCCCGGCGCCAAAGCTGTGTACGAGGAATTACGGAAACGTTTCCCCGGCACGCGGCGCAAACCCGGCGAAACGGATGCAGAAAGCAGCGACTGAATTGCTTAAAAATTCGGTTTTGATACTCCGAAAGCCAAATTTGACTTTCGGAGAGTCGAAATCGATTCTCGAAGAATCAAAATTTGAAACAAGGCATGAGAACTGAAATCACATATACTGCAATTGCAATGTTAAACGCAGTGATACGGTTTCTACTGAGTGCGGTAGAGATCGGCGTAAGGATGCTGTGTCTGTCTGCAAATTTGCTGCACGAGAAAACGCTACGTCAAAATTTCTGTTACAGGCGAGGTAAAATAGTTGCTTCGCAATACAGAAAAAGATACACTATAGTCTCGGAATATTTCAATTAAAAACGAACTATTTTTATTGATTGTATTTTGAGACTATTTGTTTTCTATAAAAAATAACTATTGAACATGAAAAATATTTTTGTAATATATGCCTCCTTTTTTCTCCTGTCTTGTACAAATACAAATCATATAAACCGGAAAATCGTTTTTGAAGAGGAAAAAATGCTTGTTGCAGAACAGATTCGCGTAAATGAAATCTTTTCTCCCGATTTTGTCACCAAAAAGGAAAACTGTTTCATCATCGCAAGCAACCGGTCGGATACGATGTTGTATGTGTACTCGCTTCCATCTCTTACCTGCTGGAATCGTACCGGTACAAAGGGACAGGGGCCTGAAGAGATTCAGTTTTTTCCCATGTTTTGCGAATCTCCGGGAAGCAAATACCTGTACGTATGGGGATATACTCCCCTGACTATTAAGAAATTTAAGATTGGCGATAAAGGCAAATTTGTGACCGTCGGCGAATATCAGTTAAGCCAGTATGAAGCGTTTAACTGTATGCACGTTATTGACGATTCTCTTTTTGTATATTATTTGCCGGATGAACTTACTGTAAAAAAATACAATCTGAAAACCGACGAATACCTTGATGAAATAAAGTGGGAAAAAGAAGACCATGCCGAATCCTATTATTATTCAAACCGGGGACTAATTGCTGTAAACAAGTCAAATATAGTTTATTCGTACATTTTTAAAAAACAAATTGACATATACGATCTCCATACGGGACAGAAAAAAGCAGTCATTACGGACGGGAAGAAATATCCAAAACCCAATGTGGGAAGTCGTGACAATCTGACCTGTTATGTGAATATATATGCCGGAACCGACCGGTTTTATGCATTGAGCAGGAAAAACGGGTATGACACGTCTGACAATCAGGATGAATATTTATTGGAAGTTTTTGATTATGACGGAAATCCGATTGTCAGATATACATTTGACATAGCCCCATTTCTTTTCGCAATAGATGAAGATAATGAACAAATATACGGTTATTCCAGCCAGTTTGAAGATTATTTACTCAGATACAAAATGAGTGATAATTGTGTACCGGTAATTAAATGACTCTCTTCTGGATGTTTCGGGAGATGTACGATGTACTGTATTGTCGTCAACGGCGTCTTTTGGCGCTGCATACCGGATAAGGGAAACTATCGCGCGTCAATGGCTGGGAAAAGAACTCATTCTTCCGCCGGACATGGAATACAAAATTCTGGGACATGATACCTTATTTGCACCGTACATTTTTAAAATGATCAATTATTTGCCGTTTTTAATCGCATGTTCGGATAAAACCGCAATTAAATAAATTATTGTCGGAAAAAATGCCCTGATAATAAAACAACAGTATCTTTGAAGTCGAGATAAATAACATAATTATTAAACTAAAAAAATTAAAAAACAATGGAAGACAAACATTCCCTGCTCATCCCTGCCAACATCGTATCGCAGGTACAGAGCCTGGTCAATCAGGCCAAATCGTTGCTGTTACCTTATGTAACCCCGCTCACGCCCGCCGAACGGCACACGCTGCCGAAAATGGGTGAGAAGACCCTCAGTTTCGTGGAAAAAGCCCACGAATACGCCGTGCAGAATCCCAACCTATGTCCGCCGTATCTTGATATGGCCGCTTTCAACACGGATTTTGCCGATGTGCATAATTTACTGATGCTCAACAATGCCACGCTACAACTCCACGAGTACACCGACGACACCGCCATGACTTCCGGCAGCGAAGCCTACCAGGCCGCGCTCATCTTCTACAATTCTGTGAAAATGGCCGCCCGTCAGGACGTCCCCGGCGCCAAAGCCGTGTACGAGGAATTACGGAAACGTTTCCCCGGCACGCGACGTAAACCCGGCGAAACGGACGCGGAAAACAGCGACTGAATTGCCTGAAAATCCGGTTTTGATACTCCGAAAGCCAAATTTAACTCTCAAAGAATCAAATTTGATTCTCAAAGAATCGAAATCGACTCTCAAAGAATCGAAATCGGCTCTCAGAGAATCAAAATCGGCTCTCAAAGAATCGAAATCGGCTCTCGGAGAATCGAAATCGGCTCTCAAAGAATCGAAATCGGCTCTCGGAGAATCGAAATTGACTCTCGGAGAATCAAAATCGACTCTCGAAGAATCAAAATCGGTAAAATAAAAGTACGGAATATTTGAAGTGCGTTTATAATAACCTGAGTTTTGGATAAGAATAGTCCGTCAGGACTTTTATATCAATAGAAAACCGTTTTAAAACAGTCCCAAATGTTCGTCAGGACATTCATTAAATGAAACCTCGACGAGGTTTTCGTTGTGATTTGAACCATTTTTCTATTGATATGTGTGTCCTGACGGGCAAAATTGCCGAATAATCGTGTTTTAAAATTATGCTTATCCAAAACTCAGGTTAATACGTCAAAAATATATCAAATATAGCGTGAAAGCATATCCGAAATATATCGGAAGTTGTTTAATCTCAAATAATAAATAAAATAAAATGAAATATACATTTTATATGAGTATTGTTCTAATACTGGCTGTCGGGTGTAACCGGCGGCCTTCCCGCCTGGAACAGGCGCTGACGCTGGCGGGCGATAACCGGGCGGAACTGGAGAAAGTCCTGGAGCACTATTCCGCAGATGCGGCGGACAGTTTGAAATACCGGGCGGCTGTCTTCCTGATCGAAAACATGCCGTATCATCAATATGCGGAATATCCTGAAAGTGCAGATTATCACCGGCAGCTTGACACTCTTTTTGCAAACCCGATTCATGGGCAGTCGCAGATGGATTCCTTAGCCGACCGTATCCGGATACAAAAAAACCGGATACAACAGGTACGGGATATTCACCGGATGCAGGCGACCTGCCTGATTAGTCAGATTGATCAGGCGTTTGAAACGCGCCGGTACGGTTGGACACAAGTTGTCGGCTGGGATGATTTTTGTGAATACATACTGCCTTACCGGGTGGATTACGATCCGCCGGAAGACTGGCGCCCGCTGTACGGGAAGCGGATGCAGCCCGTTCTCGACTCGTTGAACAGGCCGGGGGTCTCTGCCGCTACGGTATGCGAAATGCTGACGGCTTTTTTTGATCCGCCGGATTTCTTTTTGCTGGACAACCGTCTTCCACTAAAGCCGCCTCCATCTTTGCTCATGAAAATAACGGCCGGCAACTGCTATGATTTGGCCCTGTTCGGTATCTATGCCATGCGGACCGCAGGGCTACCGGTTACTTACGATTTCACCCCACAGTGGGCGAACCGGTCGCTGGGGCACGAATGGAATGTACTACTGACAGACAGCGCATTTATTACTTTTCAAATAGACGATGCCGTACCGTTCGGCCACCATATACAATCGAAATCAAGCGACCGGATGCCCAAGGCTTATCGAAGGATGTACAGCATACAGCAGGAAAGCCTCGCCATGCAATCGGTCGAAGAAGAGATCCCTCCGCTGTTCCGGAATCCGTTTCTCCGGGATGTATCCATGCATTATTTCGATGCGGTAGATGTTACGGTCACCCTGACTGTCCCTCCTCCCGTTCCAAAAGAGATCGCGTATGTCATGGTCTTCGACAACCGGGACTGGTCGCCGGTGGGTTGGGGCAAGATTCGCAAAGACAGAGTGATGTTTCCGAAAATGAACAGGAAATGTGTTTATGTGGCGATGTATTATGACCGCGGATGTTTTTATCCGGCGTCGGCAGCCCCTTTCCTGATAGATCGCGACGGGAATCTCCAACTGTACACCCCTCATGCCGGGCAGCCCGTATCGGCGACCGTTCAAAGGAAATTCCCCTGCCGGGATGTCCATATTCTGCAGGAGCGGATGCCCGGCGGACGGTTTCAACTGGCTGACAAACCGGATTTCAGTGACGCCGTTACCGTTCATGTAGTTGATACATTAAGTGATATGGTTCCGCAAAGAGTCAAACCGGATGGTGATCATGCCTGTCAATATTTCCGGTACAAATCGGCAGGCATCGGGCATGTCTTTATGGCCGAGCTGGAAGTCTATGACCCGGAAGGAAACCAGCTGTCCGGCGAAATCATCGGAACGGAAGGCAGCTACTGGAATAATGGCATGGACCGGACAAAAGCCTTTGACGGGAATATGCTTACCTACTGTGAATCGCCTGTTGGAGATGGATGGGTCGGATTAAAATTTGCCGGCAAAACAACTGTCAAAGAGATTGTCTATGTCCCCCGGAATGACGACAACCATATCAATGCGAATGAATTATATGAATTATATTATTATGATCGCGGCTGGGTTTCCCTGGGCGCCAGGGAGGGAGATAAAACCTATCAACTGGTGTATGACAATGTCCCGGGCAATGCGTTGCTGTTGTTACGCAACCACACCAAAGGCAGTGAAGAACGTATTTTTACTTATGAAAATGACAAACAGGTATGGTGGTAAGAATATCAGGTGAAAAGACAGCAGCCATCCGGAAATTTCTCCGGAAGCTGTGCAATATCTTCGTCGACGTTGTTTTTTACGGTTGCATTGCGGTGGTAGCGTATGTCGTCGGGCAGGTTTTATTATTCGCTTCGTTCAAG
>JAISEJ010000117.1 GCA_031264155.1 Tannerella sp.
AGGAAAAGCGTATCTTCGGAACCTTTCCTTACATTTATATTATGGCGGTCAAAAAGATAATTCCGTATTTCGAGAATCGCCTTTTCGGAAATCGGAACTAACCGCTGCTTGTCGCCTTTTCCCTTGACGATTATAAACTGTTCGTCGAAATAAACATTCGAATACCGCAGCGTTATCAGTTCCGACACGCGCAGCCCGCAACTGTACATCACCTCCAGCATCGCACGGTTGCGCTGCCCTTCCGCCTTCGACAGGTCGACGGAATCAATCAGGTTGTTCACCTCGTTTATCGTAAGCACTTCAGGTAATTTCCGACCGGTCTTGGGACTTTCCAGCAACTCAGTGGGGTTTGTTTCGAGGTAATCCTCCGTCAGGAGAAAACGGTAAAACGACTTGATGCCGGAGATGATGCGCGCCTGCGAGCGGGCGGAGATGCCAAGGTCGCTTAGTTGTGCAATGAATTGCTGCAGGTCATTGTAGGTGAGGTTTAAGATGCTTGCGTCCGGTTCGCTGTTGACGAAACGGATGAGCTTGTTCAGGTCTTCGGTATAAGCTTCCGACGTATTTTCGGAAAGCCCTTTTTCCAGACGCAGGTATGCTGTGTATTTATCTATAATATCTGTTTCTTTTTGTGCCATATACGAATATATCAAAAAAAAATACTACCTTTGCGCTACATTATACTATTGTCGTATCTCATTCGGATGCTTTTTTTGCAGGGCAAACTTACATGAAAAAGTTCGGTTTTACAAGCATAGTGAATAAAAATCCGATAGAGATTTATCGCGAAGAGATACGGTTATAACGTAAAGGGTAGTTTTTGAATTGAAAATTTATAGAAAATATGAAGACGATACGGATTATTAATGGGCCTAACTTGAACTTATTAGGTAAACGTGAGCCGGATATTTATGGTTATTTGGATTTTGATGCATATCTTGAACATTTACGATCTTCTTTTCCCGATTATGACATCCGGTATTTTCAGAGTAACTCCGAAGGTGCATTGATTGATGCGATTCATGAAGCCGGATTTGAGATTGACGGCATCATCCTTAATGCAGGCGCTTATACGCATACTTCTGTGGCATTGTACGATGCTATTAAGGCGGTCGAAGCTCCGGTCATAGAAGTGCATATATCGAATGTCCACGCGCGCGAAGAATTCCGCCGTAAGTCAATGATTTCGGCAGCATGTAAAGGTGTGATAGTCGGCTTTGGCCTTGATTCATACCGGCTTGCCGTGGAAGCGCTGAAAAATATAACGGGGCAATAACTGATTTTTGATAGTTTATACATATGTTGAAACATACGAAAATTGTTGCGACGATATCCGACCAACGTTGCGAAGTGGAATTTATTGATAGACTCTATAAAGCAGGCATGAATGTAGTGCGCCTTAATACGGCTCATTTGCAGGAAGAAGGATTGGCTCGCATTGTAAACAACACGCGTGCAGTGTCCGACCGCATAGGCATATTGATTGATACGAAAGGGCCTGAAGTGCGAACGACAATAACGCAGGAACCTATTGATTTTAAGAGTGGCGACAAGGTTAAGATGATTGGCGATCCTTCCGGCATAACGACGCGCGATTGTATCTATGTCTCTTATGAAAGTTTTGTGAAGGATTTGGATGCCGGCAGTGACATTCTGATTGATGACGGCGATCTGGAGTTGAAAGTAATCGAAAAAACGGCCGATTATCTCTGGTGTGAAGTGCAGAACGATGCTACACTTGGAAGCCGTAAAAGCGTGAATGTTCCCGGCGTTCGTATTAATCTTCCCTCACTGACGCCCAAAGACCGTAAAAATATAAAATGGGCAATTGAAAATAAACTTGATTTCATCGCCCACTCTTTTGTGCGGACAAGGCAGGATGTGCTTGATATACAGGAAATTTTAGATGCTTATGAAAGTCCTGTAAAAGTTATCGCCAAGATAGAAAATCAGGAAGGCGTTGATAATATAGATGATATATTAAAAGCGGCGTATGGGATTATGATTGCTCGAGGCGATCTGGGTATAGAGGTGCCTGCGGAAAAAATACCGGGCATACAGCGTGTGTTGATACGTAAATGCGTTGAGGCAAAGAAGCCGGTTATTGTGGCTACGCAGATGTTGCATACAATGATAAAAAATCCCCGTCCCACACGGGCGGAAGTTACGGATGTTGCAAATGCTATTTATTATCGTACGGACGCTTTGATGCTTAGCGGTGAGACGGCTTACGGGAAATATCCAGTAGAAGCCGTACAAACCATGTCTAAAATCATAGGAGAAGCGGAGAAAACGAAATTGTCAGCAAACGACATACGTGTTCCCATTTCCGGAGATGATCTGGATGTGACCTCGTTCCTTGCAAAACAAGCGGTTAAGTCCTCATCCAAACTGAATGTGCGGGCGATCATTTCGGACAGTATGTCGGGACGTACGGCGCGTTACCTGGCGGCATTCCGCGGCAAGGCTACTGTTTTCGCAATATGCTACAGACAGGAAACGATGCGTATGCTTTCGCTTTCGTACGGCGTATGGGCTGTTTACCAGCCATGGCTTAAAAGCCGCCGCAGCTATTATTATGAAGCGTTGCGCCTGTTGATTGAAAGCGGTAAGATTACAAAAAAAGATAAGGTGGCTTATCTGAGCGGCAGCTTTGGAGAAGGAGGAGGGACAACTTTCCTCGAGATAAATGACGTCGAACGTGTTCTGGATGCGGGAGACCGCTATCAGCTGCCTACGTTCAGCGACTGACTCGCCCGGAAACAGGCGCCTGATTACGTGATGAAAACGATAGAAGACTATATACTTGAACATATTGATGAAGAAGGTTCGTTGCTGGCCGCCATGAGTCGCGACGCCCATGTGAAACTGTTGCATCCACACATGATTGCCGGACATTTGCAGGGGCGTATGTTGAAGATGTTTTGTCGTATGATGCGTCCGAAAAGGATTCTTGAGATAGGAATGTATACCGGGTATGCTACGATTTGCATGGCAGAGGGAATTGATGATGATGCACTCGTTTATACGGTTGAGATAAATGACGAAATGCAGCCGTTTGCGACTTCGTATATTGAAAAATCGCTACATAAAGATAAGATTCGTATTTTCTGGGGGGATATTGAAGATTTGTTTCCCACTTTCGACGAATCGTTTGATATGGTATACATAGATGCCGACAAACGCGAATATTGCAAGTATTATGACCTCGTATTCCCGCATCTTAAACCGGGCGCCTTGATTGTGGCCGATAATACGTTATGGTCGGGAAAAATTGTCGAGGCATGTCCTTCGTCCGACAAACAGACGCAGGGTATTCTGGCGTTTAACGAAAAAATAAAGCATGATAACCGCATTGAGAAAGTCATTATTCCCGTTCGTGACGGCCTGACAATGATTCGGAAAAAATGAATGTTTGCCCGAAATGAGCATATAAAAGGCGATTTTGTTGCAGAATGAAAAATTATAAATAACTTTACGTGCATTTTTAATGACATATATATAAATAAAAAAAATGAAATCGAAATTTTATATTGAAATTATAGCGGGACTTATAATGTCCGCCATGCTTGCAACAAGTATGAGAGCGAATGCGCAAAACGAAGCTGATTCCATGCGGAAAGTAATGGAAGACGCTTCGATCGTAAAAGCTGGCGATTACGCTCCGGATTTTTCCGTCGAAATGCTTGGCGGCCGGTTTTTAAAACTTTCGGATCTGAAAGGAAAGGTCGTGCTGCTTAATTTCTGGGCTACATGGTGTGGCCCGTGTATGATGGAATTTAAAGAGATTCCGGATAAAATATTAAAACGTTTTGAAGGGAAAAGTGATTTTGTTTTTATTCCCATATCGCGTGAGGAGACGCGTGAAACGGTTCGAAATAAGATGAATCAATTAAAAAAAGATGGAATTGATTTTCCTGCAGGTATCGATCCGGATAAGATGATTTACGGCTTGTATGCAAAGAGTTATATTCCCCGTAATTATCTCATTGACAAAAACGGGAAAGTTATTCATGCCCTAATCGGATATGACGCAAAAGAATTTGCCGTACTTGCGGACAGAATAGAAGAGTTGTTGAAATGAATGGCAGATGTATGGTATTTTTTAAAACGGATTACAAATGGAAGGAACGAGATTGAGTAAAATAGAACGCCTGTTGCAAAGAGAACTTAGCGAACTTTTCCGTAAGCAGACGGCTATAATGCGGGGTACGCTTGTCACGGTCAGTGCCGTGCGCGTAAGTCCAGACCTTGGTGTGGCGAAAGTTTATTTGAGTATATTTCCTTCCGAAAAGGGAAATGAACTTATTAAGTCGGTAGAAAAAAACAGGAAGACGTTGCGTTATGATCTGGGACAAATCGTGCGTATGCAATTGCGCAAGGTTCCGGAACTTTTGTTTTATCTTGATGATTCTCTTGATTATGTGGAGAATATCGATAAACTACTGAAAAAATAAAAGATATTGAATTTAGCTTTTTACATAGCAAAGAGATACTTGTTTGCGAAAAAATCGCATAATGCCATAAATATTATTTCAATGGTGGCGGTATGTGGCGTTGTTGTTGCAACGATTGCCATGATATGTTCATTATCTGTTTTCAACGGATTCAAAGGGCTTACATCCATGTTTTTCAGCGTTTTTGATCCTGAACTGAAAATAACGCCCGTAGAAGGTAAAGTTTTTGACCCGACTACTCCCGAAATGAAACGGATATGCGAATTTCCCGAGATTCGGCTTGTTTGCGAAGTGCTGCAGGAGAATGCACTTGTGCAATATGGCGATCGTCAGGACATCTCCGTCCTTAAAGGGGTTGATACGACGTTTAATAAATTGGTGTCGATAGATACGGCTATTATCGACGGAGAATTTCTGTTAAGCGAAGACGAGTTTTTTTATGGCGTATTAGGGATAGGCCTGGCTTCCACGCTCGGCGTAAATGCTGCTTTTACTCACCCTATAGAGGTTTATGTGCCGAACCGGACAGGGACGGTTAATCCCGCAAATCCTGCAGCTTCTTTCCGTTTGAAATATCTTTTTATTGGGGGAGTGTATCACATCGATCAGCCTGTTTATGACAATGGATTTATGCTTGTCTCCATTGATTTCATGCGTTCGATACTGGATTACGACAAAGAAGTGTCCGCACTTGAGCTTAAGCTTGCGCCGGGAGCGGATGTTTCTTCCGTCAAGAAAAAAATCACGCAGTTGATAGGCGAAGGCTTTACGGTTCGGGATCGTTATGAACAACAGGATTTGTCTTTCCGTGTGATGCAGATTGAGAAAAGGTTTACTTACCTTATGTTTTGCTTTATCCTTGTGCTGGCATTGTTTAATGTTATAGGCTCGCTTGCTATCCTGATGATTGAAAAAGAAGCGGATATTATCAAACTCCGTAATATGGGAGCTGATAATCGTTTAATAAACAGGATTTTTCTTTTGGAAGGGTGGATGATTTCCTTTCTGGGAGCAGTTATAGGTATGATCGTTGGAATTTTGTTATGCCTTCTGCAGAAACGTTTCGGACTGATTTCTTTGGGTGATACGTCCGGGGCTTTTATTATTGACGCATATCCTGTTGAGATTGAATGGACGGATGTGTTAACCGTTTTTGTTACGGTTATTTCGATAGGTTTTATAGCCGTCCTGTATCCGGTGCATTATCTTGGCAGAAAATGGCTCAATAAAGCGACTGTTGTTTGTTTCTTGCTGCCGTTTATGATGATGAGTTGCAATGTGAAGAATAAAAACGGGAAAGAAAATGAAGCAAAAGAAATTGCTGTTACGATCGAGCCTCTTCGTTATTTTGCGAAAAAGATAGCGGGCGATAATTATGCGTTTTTTTCGATCGTTCCTGCAGGGCAAAGTCCAGAAACTTATGATCCTTCGCCACGTGAAATGATAAGGGTGGGGAAAGGGACGGCCTATTTTCACATCGGTCAGCTTGGATTTGAACAGAGCCTTGTTGCATCCATACGGGAAAACGATGCGGATACCCGTGTGTTTGACCTATCGGACGGCATGGATTTTTATGAGGAAGTTGACTGCGGACATTCTGAACATTCGGATGGTTCCGACACTCACGCGCATTATAATTGTAGCGCTCACGGCGGGCGTGATCCGCATATATGGACATCTTTTAAAGGAGCTAAGGTGATGTCTGAAAATATCTTTAAGGCGCTTTCCGCTTTAGATAAGGGCAATTATGATTATTATAAATCGAATTATCAGCGGTTAACTGTTGAACTTGATTCTCTGGAAAATTATATGCATGAACAGTTGGAAGCGCTTTCATGTCGCAGTTTTGTAATTTATCATCCGGCTCTGACTTATTTTGCCGGCGAATTCGAATTAAAACAATATAGTATTGAAAATGAAGGAAAAGATCCGTCCCCGGCTTTATTGAAGAACCTGATTAAAGAAGCGAAAGCCGAAAATGTGAAAATTGTATTTGTGCAGGTGGAATTTGACCGTAAACATGCCGAACAAATTGCCCGCGAGATTGGCGCGGTTACAGTAGAGATTAATCTTTTGGATTATCAATGGGACGAACAGATGAAAATAATTGCAAAAGCATTGGCGGAGAATGGGAAAACTGATTGAAATAAGGAACATCACGGTGATATATGATACAAAGCCTGTGCTGAAAAATATTGACCTTGACGTCTGGGACGGTGATTTTCTTGGGATAATAGGCCCTAACGGAGGAGGTAAAACGACGCTTCTGAAAGTTATTCTGGGACTTATGAAACCTGTTGCGGGATACATCTCCTTTTTTGATTGCGAAAAGCCTGTTTCTTCCTTAAAAATCGGTTATCTCCCACAAATAAACCCTATTGATAAACGTTTTCCTATATCCGTATATGAAGTCGTTGCTTCCGGGTTAGCAAGGGAAAAAAAACGTTTCCACGATTTTTCGGCAGAGCAGAAAAGCCAGATCCACAATCTTATTTTTCAAATGGGGCTGGAACAATTTTCGACCCGCGCCATTGGCGAACTTTCAGGAGGGCAATTGCAGCGGGCGCTTCTTGCGCGTGCTGTCATATCGGAGCCGCAAGTCCTTATCCTTGATGAACCGAATACGTATGTTGATAAGAATTTCGAATCCCGCTTTTATGAATTACTTGGAGAGATCAATAAGGAGACAGCCGTGATGCTTGTTTCGCATGATGTGGGAACATTGCTCCCAATGGTGAAGAATGTTGCGTGTGTAAATGAAACGCTTCATTATCATTATGGTTCGGACATATCCGATGAATGGTTAAGTAAAACATATACATGTCCGATTGAGATAATCGGTCACGGGGAATTTCCCCACCGGGTTCTTAAAAAGCATTGATTTATAAAGCTTTGATTGCATGGTTGAACGAAAGCGTATATTAATTACCGGAGCGAGTGGTTTTATCGGAGGCTTTCTTGTAAAAGAAGCTTTGAAGCGGGACTATGAAGTCTGGGCTGGTATACGTCCGCACAGTTCGCGTGAATATTTACAGGATAAGCGGATCAATTTTATAAATCTGAGATATGATTCTGCGGAAGCACTTACCGAACAATTGCGTGAATTTGTATCTTCGACAGGTGCGTTGCATTATGTAATTCATAATGCGGGCATTACAAAAACGTTCAGAAAAGCGGATTTTTATAAGGTAAATGCTCTTAACACACATGTTTTAATAGAAGCGCTTGCCGCTACGGATTGCAAACCCCATAAGTTCCTGTTGATGAGTAGTCTGAGTAGTTTTGGGGCGGCGAATAAATCTTCATTCGAGCCTATACGTATGGAAGACGACCGGAAACCCGATTCCGTTTATGGCAAAAGTAAATATAAGGCTGAATTATTTGTGAAGGCCCAAACTTATTTTCCTTATATAATACTCCTTCCTACCGGAGTTTATGGCCCCGGGGACAAGGATTATTTGATGGAGATAAAAAGTATCAAGTTTGGTTTTAACTTAAAGGTCGGCATGAAACCACAGAAGATAACTTTTATTTATGTGAAGGATCTGGTTGTTGCCGCATTTATGACGCTTGAAAACGAAACCATTAAAAATGCGTCGTATTTTGTTGCAGACGGAGATGTTTATACGGATACGGATTTTGCACAGATGGTTAATAAACTGTTGAATAAACGTTTTTTAATAAGCCTCCGTATCCCTCTCCTGATATGTTATGTTGTCTGTTTTCTTTCTGAAATAATCGGACGTTTTACAGCTAAAGCAATGACTTTGAATACGGATAAGTATCACATTCTTAAACAGCGTAACTGGAATTGTGAAACGGAACCTATACGGTGTGAATTAGGATTTGTACCCGGTTATAACCTGAAGGAGGGACTTGAAGAAACGATCCGTTATAGCAAGGAAAACGGATTGTTGTAATAAAAAATGTTTTCCATATCAGTGCGTGCCGGTATGTTGCGAACTGTTTTTGTGTCGTTTTTATTGTGGTAAGAAAAAAATAAAATGCAGAAAGGACTTTAAATCAGTATAGTATCATTTTTTTTAGGAAAAAGTTTGAAAAAAATAAGAAAAAGCATTGTCGCTAAAAAAAAGTTATTTATCTTTGCGCATAAATATTAGATGAAGAAAGATAATATAGTTTGGCATCAAGTTGTCATCATCCTGTAAAAATCTAATTATTTTAGCTGAAAGCCGCTTGTGATAAAGGATTTGTTTCCGATTCACTGATAGGGCGATTGGTTATACGCCTTAATGGCGTGGTTAAATCCGGCTTCTATGCGGTAAAACCCGAGTTTACTCGGGTGCTAGAGCATAATGCTAAACGTTATTCATTATTCATTACTGAAAATCCCCGAACGAGAGTTCCGGGATTTTTTCTTTTCTATAGCCTCTATACATGTGCCTGATGCCGGAAAATATTTTGCCCAACGGTAATTTGTTTTCTAAAATACAGAGTTTTACCGCCCCCCCCCAAAAAAAATATGCCTTATGCATTGAAGTATATATAAATGTTTTTTGTTTTTTTAGATTGAAATGGTAGTATTTTCGCGTTTTTTTGTATTTTTGTGCGTATTTTGACACTGAATATATATCAACCCCTTATTGAAAGCGTATTAAATATGGAAAATTTCGGATTAGGATTATTGTTAATGGTAGTTGGCATGATAGCCGTTTACTATATATTGTTGCTGGTTATTGGTTTAGGAAAAGGACTTATTGTTCTGGTGAATAAATATTCACCAGAACAGGTTGTAGTTGCCAAACCGGTGAGAAACACAACGAATGTGCCGGTTGTTAATAAGACACTGCCGGATCAAACTGCGGTGGCCATTGTTTCTGCCGTAAGTGTCCTCACAGGAGGTCATGGTAAAGTCGGGATTTCCCGGAGGCATGATGGGTAGCTTAATGGCGGATCTTGAGACGAACCTGGTCACTATAAACAAAGGTCGTTTGAAGAAAAGCGAGTTGCCTCTCACTCAAGATGATTTGTTGATCAGGCTTTTTGATGAAGTCGCTTATGTATGGCCGCGCGTAGGCTATCCGCCTTTGGTCACGCCGTTTAGCCAGTACGTGAAAAACCTTGCCCTGATGAATGTTATGCAGATGCTTAAAGGCAAAGAACGCTGGAGTATGATTACCGATGATATTTGGGATATGATATTGGGGAAGGCCGGGCGTTTGCCGGGGCCGCTTACATTTGAAATCATAGAGATAGCCAAAGCCGAAGGACGTGAGTTTTTCGAAGGCGATCCCCAAGATAATTATCCGGATGCGCTTGATAAGTATCGCAAGAGAATGAACGAGAAACATTGGGAGGCCGGTGAAGACAATGAAGAATTGCTTGAATATGCCATGCATCCTGCTCAATGCGAAACATACCGTTCGGGGAAAGCGAAAGTCGAGTTTCTTGCCGATGTCGCTAAACGTAAGAGCGAAAAAGAAAAGAGGAATATACCGGGAAGCGGAAATGAGACAAATGTACCTGCCAGAGCTTTCGCATTGCCAACAACTCCTCAACTGCTGAATGTGGATGTTAATGGTCAGTCTTATCGCGTGACGGTAGCGTTCGGAGATTTCGTCAACGCCGTTCCGTCTCAGGCTTCTCCTTCGCAGTCCCCCAATATAGCCAATACAGCCATATCCAAGTAACAGGGGGAGCTATCGCCAACAAAATGCTATCTTTGCAAAAAATCATGCGAAAGAAACCGTCCGAACAGTGGTATAAAATACCCATTCGCAGTCCGGTTCAAACGGAAAAGGAAGCCAATATTGGTAGAAAGATACCGGATAAAAGAATTTACAGCATACGTTCCGTTATCGCATGATCTTAAAAAAAAGATTTATGGACAAGGCAATTAAAAAAAAGACAGGTGTGAAAAAAATCACACAGTTTGAGATTATCCGCCATCATGTAGCGGGTATAGATGTATCGGACAATGGCGGAATGGTGGCAGCTTACCCCGTCAGTGAGAAAGAAGTGGCCGTAGAGGAGTTCGGCTGCTACACCCGGGATCTGCATGATTTGACAGCGAGGTTGAAGAGCTGTCAAATAGAAAGCGTAGCGATGGAAAGCACGGGAGTTTACTGGATCCCCCTGTTCCTGCTCCTGCAGGAAGAAGGCTTTGAAGTATTCCCGGTTAATGCACGCCATGTAAAAAACGTGACGGGCCGCAAAGACGACGGGGGTGATGCGGAGTGGCTCCAGAAACTGCACCGGTATGGATTGTTGACGGCAAGTTTCTAGCCCGACAGCCAAACCCGTGCCCTGCGGAGCGTCGTGCGCCACCGCACGATGCTGATAAATGCGAAGGCCACATATCTGAATCGCATGCAAAAGGCGTTGGAACAGATGAATATTAAACTTCATACCGTCATCAGCGACATTGACGGGAAAACAGGCCTGGCAATTATTGATGCCATCCTTTCGGGCGAAAGAGATGCGGAAAAACTGGCCGAATTACGCGATCCGCGCATAAAGGCATCCCGGGAGGAAGTCATCAAGTCGCTGGAAGCATGCCGGTCGGAAGAGCACCTCTTCGAACTGAAACAGTGCTGCAAAGCCTGCGAATTCCATAACCAAATGGTGGGGGAATGCGACGTGAAGATAGCCGGTCTTTTGCGGGAAGCGGTAGCCTCCCGCAACGGCGGTCTGCTGGCTGAAACGGAAAAAGTCGAAGTCAAAAAAAAGTAAAAATGGCATGAACATTGATGCGGCAACTCCCCTGAAGTTCCTCAACGGAGTTGATGTAACTCAAATTAGCGGTATAAGCGAACTTTCGACACTGGCTATCTATTCGGAAGTGGGAACTGACATGAGCCGGTGGAAAAATGAAAAACATTTTACTTCCTGGCCCGGATTGGCTCCCAACACGAAAATATCGGGCGGGAAAATTATCAGCAGCCATGTTCCCAAAAAGAAAACACCATGCCGGACAGGTTTTTCGCATGGCAGCCATGAGCATGCGCGGTAATAAGGGGCCTCTGGGTGATTATTACCGCCGGATAAGAGCGCTGGCCGGAGCGCCAAAGGCAACCGTGGCGACTGCACGTAAACTGGCGGTTATCTATTATCATATGGTTTCTGTCAAACAGCCTTACAATCCGCTGGCCATGTCTGACTGGCAGGATAAATATAAAGCTCGAAGAATCAGGAATCTGGGAAAATTACTGGATAAACTCAAAGCGACTGCTTGAATTAAGTTACATAAAAGGTTCCGTTGGTGCAAGCAGCCGCTCCTGCCGCATCGGTGGCGGCAGACGATGGGCAAGAATTGCTTTCGCCTCTTGAAGGGAAATTCTTCCTTGTAAAAAGTTCTTCGGGCACGCCCGTTCAAATAGGAGATACTGTAAAAAAAGGCCGGACCGTATGTTATATTGAAGCAATGAAGACTTATAATGCCGTCAGTGTGGAAAGCGATGGCATTATAACCTCTATTTGTTTTAATCCCGGGGATATGGTTTCGAAAGACGACGTTTTGATGACTATTAAATAAGTTCTTAATGGAAGATCTATTTCAGAAAGTATATGATATGACGGCTTTCGGTAATATTATTGATAAGCCGCAATTCCTGATAATGTGCGCAATCGCATTTGGCCTGCTTTATCTGGGTATAAAAAAACACTATGAACCGCTGCTTTTTGTTCCTATTGTATTTGGCGTTTTGCTTGCTAATTTTCCCGGAGGGGAGATGGGGATTATCCAGGTTGACCAGAATGGTTTTGTGGAAATCAAAGGCGTGATGAAAAACATCTGGCCGATGCCGCTACATGAGATAGCTTACGAATTGGGCTTGATGAATTTTTTGTACTATATGCTTATTAAGACCGGTTTTCTCCCGCCGATAATCTTTATGGGAGTAGGAGCTTTGACGGACTTCAGGCCTATGTTACGAAATCTTCACCTTTCTATTTTCGGGGCGGCAGCCCAGTTAGGTATCTTTTTGGTTTTGCTTGTAGCCATATTGATGGGATTTACTCCGCAAGAAGCGGCTTCACTTGGTATTATTGGGGGCGCTAATGGCCCGACGGCTATCTTTACAACGATAAAACTTGCTCCACATCTGCTGGGGCCTATTGCAATCGCCGCGTATTCCTATATGGCATTGGTTCCGGTTATTATATCGCTGGTTGTTAATATATTATGCACAAAGAAGGAACTGTCCATTAATATGAAGGAAAAAGAGAAAAAAGCGGCTAAGCCAGTTGTTATAAAGAACTTGCACGTGCTGAAAATAATCTTTCCGATAGCAGTCACTACGCTGGTGGCGATATTTGTTCCTACGGCTGTTCCGCTTATCGGTATGCTTATGTTCGGGAATCTTATCAAATGAGATAGGAAGCGATACTTCACGCCTTTTCGATGCCGCATCGAACAGTATCATGAACACGGATACGATATTTCTCGGATTGTGCGTAGGAGCTACGATGACATGCGATTCGTTTCTTAACTGGACTACGATCGGCATTGTAATAGGGGGGATTTCTGGCTTTTGCTTTGTCCATAGCATCAGGTATATGCATGGTTAAAGTTTGCAACCTTTTATCTAAGCGAAAGATAAACCCGCTCATCGAAGCTACCGGGTTGAGCGCCGTACCCGATGGCGTCGCGAGTTGCAAATGAAATTGCTCTGAAATATGATACGAAAAACCATGTATTACAATATTGTATGTCAAGTAATATATCCGGCATTATCGGTTCGGCCGTTGCTGCTGGAATCTTAATATCGTTCCTTGGATGAATATAATTATTGTATAAACTAGGTGAATTCACAGAGAATAGTTGTTTCTTTGCGAATTTTTTTTGTTTTTTTTTGGCAAATACAAAAATAACCCGTTATTTTGTACCTCTTATGTAGGGAGGGTTCCCTGTGTGATTAAAAATAGTGAAAAAGTTATGATGGATACTCAAGAAACAAATTTACCTGAAGAAGGAAAGATCTTTGTGGAAGAAACAGGTAAATTGAAAGAACCTCAAACGCCGGAAGACGCTCTGGCAGAAACAACAATTGAAACCGAAGTAAAGGTCGGAGAACCTGAAACAATAATTGAAGAAGCTGATGCGGATGGTACGGAAGCCGAAGTGGAGGGAGAGGAAGCTGAAATTAAGGATGAAGAACCCGATGCTGAAGTTGAAAAACCCGATGTGGAAGCGGAAACGGTTGATGCGGAAGTTGAAGAACTCAATGTGAAGGTAGAAAATGTCGGAGCAGAGATTGAAGCAACCGATGCGGAAGTCGAAGAACTCGATGCAAAGGCAGAAAGTCCCGATGATGTAACGGCTGAAGCGGCAGAAACCGTAACGGTTGATGTGGAAGTGACAGAAACTGATGTAAAGGTAGAGGACGCTGAAGCAAAAGTTGAAGACCTTGGAGCAGAGGATATTATAGTAAATGAAGAGAATGAGGTGTCTCCCGCGTCGGAAGATCGGGAAGATGATATAGTCACATCTTTAGATACTGTAGCTTTGGCCGCAATTACCATTCCGGAAATTATAGAGCGATTAAAGCAGATTGTTGTGGAACCTCAAAAGTATGCACGTAATGAAGCGGATGTTCTCAAACAGACATATTATAAGTTGCGCCGTGCTGAAATTGAAACAAAAAAGAAAGAGTTTCTTGAGGAAGGGAGAGATGAAAAAGATTTCGTGATACCGGAAGACGTCACGGAAACGGAATTAAAAGCCCTCATTTCCGAATGCAGGGAAAAGCGTGCTTCAATAATAGCGGAAGAAGAACGCCGGAAGGAAGCTAATTATATCCTTAAACAACATCTGGTTGACCGGCTTAAAGCTTTGACGGAAAGTCAGGATGATTTCAATAAACGTTATAATGAATTTCGCGAAATACAACGCAAATGGAAGGAGATAAAACTTATTTCCCAGGATCATGCAAAAGAATTATGGCGTAGTTACCAGTTGTATAATGAACGGTTTTACGATATTGTAAAAATAAATAATCAATTCCGGGATTATGACTTTAAGAAAAATCTGGAATTGAAGACCGCTTTGTGCGAGACCGTTGAGCGTCTTGATAAAGAGCCGGATATTATTTCCGCATTTCATCAATTACAAAAACTTCATCAGCAATGGCGTGAAATTGGGCCTGTTTCGAAAGAGTTCCGTGATTTGATCTGGGAGCGTTTTAAGGAAGCATCAGGCGTCATTAATAAAAAACACCAAGGACATTTTGAATCGCAGAAAGCGGCTGAGGAAAAGAATCTCGAAGAAAAAACAGCTATTTGTGAAAAGATAGAAAAGGTTGAATTTGAGGCTTTCAAGACAATGAGAGATTGGGAGAGAAAGACCGAAGAAGTGATTGCCCTCCAGAAAAAATGGCGTACGATAGGTTATGCAACCAGAAAACAGAACGTCAAGATATTTGAACGTTTCCGTGTTGCCTGCGATAATTATTTCAATAAGAGAGGTGAGTTTTACAAGTCCATAAAACAGGATATGGACAAGAATTTTGAATTGAAGAAAGTTCTTATTGAGAAGGCCGAGGCAATGAAACACAGCACCGACTGGAAAGAGGCTACGAAAGTTTTTATTGAAATACAGAACGAATGGAAGAAAATCGGACCGGTAGCGCGTAAACATTCGGAGACAATATGGAAACAGTTTATTTCGGCGTGCGACTATTTCTTTGAACAGAAAAATAAAGAGTCCTTTTCACAGAAATCCGAAGAAAATGTCAATCTGGAAGCTAAAAAAGCATTGATAGAAAAGATAAATGCGATTGATGAAAATCTGAGTGACGAGGATGCCCTTACACTATTGCGCAGTTATATTTCGGAATGGAGTAATATCGGATTCGTTCCATTCCGGGAAAAAGATAAGCTCTATAAGTCTTTTCGAGAGGCGACGGACAAGCAGTTCGACAGATTAAAGATTCATGAACGCGATCGTCGTATGCAACAATTCCGTTCTAACCTCACGGATCTTGCCGGCGCAGGTAAAAACAAATTGTATAATGAACGAGACAGGCTTATGCGTGCCTATGAAAAAGTAAAGAACGAGCTTCAAACCTATGAGAATAACATTGGTTTCTTTAATGTATCCTCAAAAGGCGGAGGCGGTCTGTTGAAAGAAATGGATCGTAAGATTGCCCGCCTGAAAGAAGATATGGAGGTTATCATTAAGAAGATAGAAGCAATAGACGAAAATTTGGAATAGTAAAAAACAATAATTATTATAATGCCACAATTGCATTTATTTAATCCGGGTCATGAAATGGAGATCCTGTGTGGTAAGTCACACTATACACCCCCATATACAGTACAAAAAATGGCATCAGATCTGGAGTTGTTGCCTATTTGGTATGGCAGTTCAGACGGTTTTACGCTTGTTCGGAATGCGAAGTCATCACAGTTTATATCTGCGTTATCGAAAGACTTTCGCGCCAATTTTTCATCACCGATGATATTGAACTTGATGATGAAAGAGCTGTATAAACGGAAACGGATTGGATCGAAGCCGAAACTTCCGCCTCTTAAGGCATCTTTCTGGGGCGTTTCTCCCCGCAGCATAGCTATGTTTAACGAGTTGAAACAGGCTGGAATGGACATTGAGATTCCAGAATGGAAAGATGAGTATGCTGCGTTGACTAAGCGGCAAAATGCAGCCGAATGTCTTAGTCTTCTCCAGGAGCATGTTCCAATGACTCCGTCTGTAAGAATACCGGAATTTTTTTCGAATATAGACGGATTGAAAAAGTTTGCGGTCGAAAATACGCCTCCATATGTTATCAAGACGCCTTTCTCGTCATCGGGTCGAGGACTTTACTGGTTGAATGACCGTGAACTGGATAGTCATGCCATCAGCTGGATTAACGGAGCTTTGAAGAAACAAGAGGAGGTAAGTATAGAGCCTGTGCTTGATAAGATATTGGACTTTGCCGTTGAATTTTATTCGGACGGACAGGGTGAAGTCGGCTACGCAGGTCTGTCGATATTCGAAACGCAGTCCCAAGGGCAATTTGTTGGTTGTATGCTGGGAACGCAGGAGACGCTCATACAGCGCCTTAATGAGTTTATCTCAACGAATGATTATCTGTTTCTTGTCGAACAGGTTCGTGTCGTTTTGCAGGAAATCGTCGGTAAATCGTATACCGGATATATGGGTGTCGATATGCTGATATATAAAACCGAAGACGGCAATTATGCCGTACATCCGTTTGTCGAGTTGAATCTGCGTTATACGATGGGCCTTGTTGCTATACAGTTTTGCGAACGGTTTGTACATCCGAAATCGCAGGGTATGTTTCGTATTACATATCATGTGTACGATGCGTTAAAGGAACATCAGCGTATGGAGGTGACTTCGCCTCTGGTGCTTGAGGATAATAAGATACGATCCGGATATCTGTCTCTTTGCCCTGTGAACCCGGATACTCATTATATAGCGCGGGTTGATATTTTTTAAACAGGTTATTCATCGCCGGATATGCCCATTTTTTTCATCAGGAATATTGCGTTCATGTTTTGTGCTACGCCTTCTCTGATTTTGTAGGAAAAGGTCAGTTCGTCATTCTGTATGTCGGCTTCGAACCTTCTGTTGTACACGTTATCGGGAAATGTTGCGGACAGCGTCCCCAGGAGTAAATCGTGGGTGGCAATGATGCCGCAGGCGCCTTTTCTCACCAGTTGCTTTATCAGAGCAAAGGATCCTTTTTGTTTGTCTACGGAATTAGTCCCCTTTAGGATTTCGTCAAGTATGAGAAATAATCGCTCGCCTGCGTCAAGCCTGTCTATTATCATTTTAAGCCGTTTAAGTTCTGCAAAGAAATAAGATTCGTTTGATATGAGCGAGTCGGCGGTACGCAGACTTGTTACCAGATGCGCCGGGTAGAAAGTAAGCGATTCTGCGCAGACGGGCATGCCCATGCAGGCAAGTATGAAATTTACGCCTGCGGTTCGCAGGTACGTGCTTTTCCCGGCCATGTTAGCGCCCGTTACGATGAGAAAATATTTGCTGTCCAGGATGTGGATGTCGTTACGTACGCATTTGTCGCGATGAAGCAAGGGGTGTCCCAAATCTTTTCCATCCATTAAGAAATAAGATTCTGAAATGGTCGGGTATACGTAATCGGGGTGATTGAAGGCAAATGCACCGGTAGAACAGAATGCATCAAAAGCGCCTAATGCATCGAACCATTCCTTTATTTTCCCGGAATATTCTTTTTTCCATTGTTCAAGCCTGATTGCCTGGCGCGTGTCACGCATATAGATCAGGTTCAGTATGATTCCCATGGTGCTAAACCGCTGGTCTAAGGCGCCTGTATTGCGGGATAGTTTCTTTATGGCGAATGAAGCGGATGATTTTTTATTTGCGGATTTTCCGTTGAGTTTCTGCATGTACGCCTGTAATATGGCCGAACGGAACTGTTCCTTTTCGATTTGCTCCATAAGATGCGAATAAGTCTTCAGTATGTTTTCGGTTTTGCTTACGGAAACATGTAATTTTTGTATGCGTCTGGCCGGTAAGTTTGCTGTCATGAAGCTTATTACGAAATATATCCACAGAGCGTTTACTGGCAATATATTCAATGTGCATCCGGCAATCAGCAAAACCCATATTGCCGGCGTCAGCCATATCAGGACTTTGAGCGGGGCACTGTCGGAGATTCTTTTCTGCCCGCTGTCTTCTGAAAATAGAAACCGTATATCTTTCATTTCTTTCGAAACCGCTTCACCAGTTACGCGGAATTTATGCCTGAAAGCGTACATGTCACTTATTTCACGTACGCCTTTCTGGTATGTTAAAATCTCGCTTTTCGTATCGAACGGCTGTTTAAACAGGCTAATCAGCATTTCCCGTCCCATTTGCGTTATCGTCCGGTTTGCTGACTGGAACAGGGAATGTTCGCCGAACAGGTCGAGGTCGAGGCTGAACGAATGTTGTGGGTCGATCTGTTCCGGTGCTCCGTCGAACGCGCTGAAATCGTAATCAAGGGCTTTAAGTTCGTTTTCGCATAGTCGGATATAGCCCTCTTCACACGCATGTCGGGCATGCAGTTTCGCATGATATACAACCAAGATGAGGAACGGCAACAGGAAGGTAGCGGCTATGGCAATCAGCGCAGGCAGTTCGCTGTCCCGGCATAACCATAATGCGGCTATCATGCCGATTATCAGGAGTAGCCTTGCCGTTCCGGTATGATGAATTGATTTTTTCAGCTTGCGTAATGCTGTGGAATGTTTTTCCTTTTCCGTCCGGTAAAAATGATAAATCTCATCTGTTTTCTTCTGTTCCATGCTTTTGTTTTGTTGAGGATGCAAAGATATTATATTTATCCTTAAGTACTAAAACTGATTTAAACTTTTTCTAAAAAAAATAAAATACTTGTTATTCCACTTAAAAGCCATATATTTAAGTGTTAACAAATAATGCTTAAATGATGAATAACAAGTATGCAAAAGTAAC
>JAISEJ010000168.1 GCA_031264155.1 Tannerella sp.
ACTGTGTAATGGTAATTACATTCTTTACACCGATATCTTTGAACTCCTTTTTTCACTCCATCTTTGCAGTAATTTTCACTGCCTCATTTCGGACATTTCATATATTTTTTTTGACGCAATGGTAATATACTATATTGAATTAACAATACCGATATTATTACAAATCGGCCAGTTGTTGACCGTAAAGCATCCATATCAATAGAAAAAGATTTGTTTTATGCTTTACAATCCCTTGCGTTTTGCTTCGTCCCAGAAGGCGTCCATTTCGGCAAGGGACATTTCTTTTAACGAACGTCCTTTCTCGACGGCCTGCGCTTCAAGATAATTAAAGCGGCGTATAAATTTCCGATTGGTAAGTTCGAGTGCATTATCCGGATTGATGCTATAAAGACGCGCAGCATTAATGATACTGAACAGAAAATCCCCGAACTCGGCTTCTTTCTTTTCATCATCCATAACATCAACTTCATGACGAAGTTCCGACAGTTCCTCTTCCACCTTGTCCCATACCTGTTCGCGTTTTTCCCAGTCAAAACCTGCGTTACGTGCTTTCTCCTGGATACGCTGGGCTTTCACTACAGACGGAAGGGCGACCGGCACGCCTTCAAGAACCGTCTTATTCCCCCCTTTTTCTTTCAATTTAAGCTGTTCCCAGTTCTGCTCCACCTTTCCGGCAGTATTCGCCTGTACGTCGCCGAAGACATGCGGGTGCCGGTAAATCAGTTTTTCACAAAGGGTGTTACACACATCTTTTATATCAAAAGAACCTTTTTCTGAGCCTATCTTTGCATAAAAGACGATATGAAGCAGCAAGTCGCCCAATTCCTTTTTTATATCCGACCGATCTTCGCGTATAAGCGCATCACTAAGCTCATACGTCTCTTCGATTGTATTTGTACGAAGACTTTCATTCGTCTGCTTCCTGTCCCACGGACATTTCGCACGAAGCTCATCCATAATATCCAGCAAGCGACCGAAAGCCTCCATTTGCTCTTTTCTTGTACTCATTGTCCTGTTTTTATACGATACTGTTTTTTACCGTTTTCGAGAAAACTTATATATTTTGAAACATTCTCATCATAAGCATACGAAGGCGACAACGGATGTCCTTCGCTATCAAGAAGAATATAATAAGGTTGCGCATTGGCGCCAAACTTGCTACGTTGCAGATAGCTCCACTTATCCCCTATCGTTCTTAAGATTCTTACTTTCCCGTTTTCTTCTATTTCGACAGGAGCCGGGAGTTTCGTCTTATCGTCGACCATCAGGGTTATCAGCACAAAATCTTTTTCGATCAACTGTTTCACGTATGGATCCGTCCATACCGAAGTTTCCATTTTACGACAGTTAACACATCCGTAACCTGAGAAATCTATCATCACGGGTTTTTCCACTTTAGCTGCATATTCCATTCCGGTTTCATAGTCGTCATACCGGGCGTGTACTTCGTTTTCATACAAGTTGAAATCCTGCGTAAACAGGGGAGGCGTAAAAGCGCTTATCGCTTTCAGCGGCGCACCCCAGAGACCCGGCAACATATAAACGGCAAACGCAAACGATATAATAGACAAGAACAGGCGCGTCACGGATACATATTTCAACTCGGAATCATGTATGAAACGAATCTTTCCAAGGAGATAAAATCCAAGTAAAACAAATATTATAATCCAGAGAACAATAAAAACTTCCCGGTCCAGGATTCCCCACCCGTACGCCAAGTCTGCGACGGACAAGAATTTAAGAGCCAGCGCCAATTCCAGGAAACCAAGCGTCACCTTAACGGAGTTCAGCCACCCTCCCGACTTCGGCATATTCTGGAGCATATTCGGGAAGACGGCAAACAGGGCAAACGGTATGGCAAGCGCCAATGCAAAACCAAACATTCCGATTGCTGGGCCGGACGTATTTCCCTGCGAAGCAGCTTCTACAAGCAATGTTCCGATAATCGGCCCGGTGCATGAAAACGAAACAAGCACGAGCGTAAATGCCATGAAGAAGATGCTCATAAGCCCCGTTGTCGTATCTGCTTTACTATCCATTCTATTCGTCCACGACGACGGCAAGACCAACTCAAACGCGCCAAAAAACGATATGGCAAAGAATATCAGCAAAAGAAAAAATATAATATTAAAAATGGCATTTGTCGACAGATTATTCAACGCACTTGCCCCAAATATACCGGTAATAAGCAATCCCATTGCCAGATAGATAACGATAATTGAAACGCCATAAAGCAAGGCATCGCTGATAGCTTTCTTCCGGCTTTTGGTTCGTTTAAGGAAAAAACTGACGGTCATAGGTATCATCGGCCATACGCAAGGTGTAAGCATAGCCAGTAAACCGCCTAAAAAGCCGGCTATAAAAATATAAATAAACGAATGATCCGACGCCGACGACATCGCATCGCCTAATGCTTTCAGTTCGTCAATCACAGGCGTCCACAACGCAACGTCTTCCCGGTCGATAATGTCGGCCCGAACCGAAGATTGCAAAAGGCCTCCTCTTGTCACAGAAGCATTGCCGGATATCGTTGCCGTCGCTTCCGTTTCCTCTCCGGAAAGCCCGGCAGTATCGGAATCTACGCTATCTGCAGTAACATCCGCATCTTCCGGCAGGGGATCCGCCGGTTCCGCTACGATTGATTCCGCTTCCGGAATATGCTTAATATTCTTCCTGTCGAACGAGAACGGCACACGTTCCGGCGGAAGACACATCTCGTCATTGCACGCCATATATTCGACTTCTCCTGAAACGCTAAACGCCCGGTGATTCGTCACTTTTATTTTCTGAGTAAAAGTAACCGCATTTGTATACCAGCGAAGTTGCATGTTAAAAGACGAATCAAATACCTCCGCAGGCGAAACCGACGCATACGGCTTACCCGTAAATTCCGCCCCGCGCAGATGTTCAAAAGATATGGAAGTAGATATGGGGCCTCCTGCCGGAAGATTCATATCATACAAATGCCACCCCTTTTCGATCGTTGCCGTCATCACGATCTCTTTTTCCGCAGAAGGGAGATCCTTTAATTCAAACGACCACTTAACAGGATCATAAACCTGCGCTTGCATATTTAATATCGAAAAAAATATGCATGATAAAAAAAACATTTTCTTCATACCCGTTATATCAAAAATTCACATTAAACCCTGCCATAGCAGTAAACGGCTGCAGCGGATAGCCATAATACAATTCCTGTCGCTGGAATAACAAATTATTGAATTGCGCATAAATACCGAAGCTATCGGTAAACTTCCACGATGTGCGCAAGCTCAGATCGTTTATTGTGTTCATCTTTACATTTTCTTTGTTTATATACGCATACATACCTGACGCCATTTGATAATTAAAGCTTAGCGTAAGCGGTTTGACCGGACGTACATTGATGCCCGCATTTATTGTCAAAGCAGGCTTTCCGTATGCTTCCATATCATCATTCTCGCCCAATCCGTCCGCAGCATAAACATTTTTCCATGTATCAAGATATTTAAAAGTATAATAATTATATACTCCTTTCAGGTAAAAATCAAAGACATGCTTATATTCATATTTCAGCGTTGCACCGGCCTGTACACGCTGGCTCACAGGCTGAAAAACCATACTGACATTATTAAAGCCATTCTCTGTCCGGATGGAAGAAGATGGATTATAAAAAACATCCGATTCCGTATACTTATAGCCGGCAAACAGGTCGAACCACAGGCCGGCAGAGGCGCTGCTGCGTATTCCGAGTTTCATGTCGGCCCACGTTCTGGACGCATCCGGCGCAAAAGCGGGATTGATATAGCGATTAAGACGCGACAACTCATACATCGTATTCGATTCTATCCCCCCACCAAGATTTAGATAAAACAAACTCCAGTTCGCAACAGGAACATCAAGCGTTATATTCGGCGAAACAAACACATCCGTTTCATTCTGAGAGACAAGCATAAGGTTCAGGCCAAGCAATAATCTCAATTTATCACTCTCCATACGATAATAAGGAGACAGGGTCGCTTCGTAACGATTATCAAACGTAGCGCTGTCTGCCACCGTACGATAATCGCCTAAAACAGGCTCCGTATAAGTCAGCACATTCATTTTCAGGTCAACGCCGAAACAACGACCGTCATTGGCGGGGGAACTAAAGCCCAGATTCAGTCCGATATTATTTTCCGTCATGCCGGCATAGACGTCGCTTAAAGCATATTTCTGATTAAAATTCTTATAATCGACACCGATATGGTATCCGAGTGACGATGTTTCGCCGGAGGCAATACCCGCATATACATTTATATAACGATTACCCTGGTTTGTTGTCGAATCACTCTCAACGGCAGGGGCTACCGGCAAACCGTAATAGTTGAACGACGAATAACCGAAACTTCCACCTAACGAGAGCGTAGCTGCGTCAAAACGATGACTGAAACCAAGTCTGCCGATATTTTCATTCAACTCCGCCTTACGCGCTCCAATGCTATCGGTCGAGAACTTCACATTCCCATTCGTTGAACGATGAGAAAAAGAGATGCCCAGCTTATCGCGATCGGTATTAAGCAAATGATAACCGAAGTCGCCGCTGAAATTCATCAACATGCCTCCTGCAAAATGCAGATACCCGTTACGTTTACCATGTTCTACATCCGTCATGAACGTACCGGCCGGGAGGACGTTCATCTCTTTACCCGTCAACACCGGCACGGCATAATCCGAATAAACGATCGGGCGTTTTGAGACATTCACTTCACGAACAACCGGAAGCGTATTGATCTTAGCTGCATCCTGCATGATCGGATCATATTCCCGTTCGAGCGTCATCTCGCGATTGAGATTCTGCTGCCGATCCGCTCTTTCTCTTTCGTCGTCTTCCTTGTTTTTACCCGGCTCCTGCGCAAAGCCGGGAAGAATCATCCCCGACAAAAGAGCCGTTATCATCACCACTTGTATCTTACGCATTACCATGGCTTATTTATTTTTTAATTTTTCCAATCTTCTTTCTATCATACGGTCTATATCTTCGTTTCCGCTATAATTCCTCTTAAGCGAAGTAAGATATTGACGCGCCTGAAAATCATCTCCCTTACCAATATAAATGTCGGCAAGAAGTATAAAACCGCGAGCCAGCCAATACTGATGCGGCGTACCTTTTTCGATAAAATCAAGCAACTCTTTTTCCGCACGCGCCACATCCTTGTTATCATAATAAGACTGTGCAAGCTGATATTTAGCTTCCGCGCCATACTCCGTGCGCGTATCCTTGCTTAATGCCATCAAATCGACCGTAGCCTTACTGTTCTCGCCCATCTTGAGGTACGATTTAGCGCGTAAATAGCGTGCTTCCGATTCTACTTCCGGCGAAAGGTTCTTCTCTTTCAGCAACTCATTGGCAGCTTCCAGCGCTTCGGCGTCATTTCCCGTATACCGGGCGCATCGCATAATACCCAGTTTGGCCGCTTCGCGATTCTCGCGGGACTCGGCAACAAGTTGCAGTTCGCGGAAAGTCCGGATAGCTGTTGCATAGTCTTTTTCCAGATATTCTATCTCCGATTTACGGGCAAGCGATTCTTCCCGGAATTTCGTATCGCCGCTATTCAGGACAAGAATAAACAATCTTTTTGCTTCGGTATAATTTTTCCTGTCAAAAGCTATTTTTGCAAGATAATAATTCGCATTCGAACTGAAAGCGCCGCCCGGGAATGATCTCAGGTAATTCTCAAGACTTTGCTGCGCACCTCCAAAATCACCCCTGGTAAAAAGCCGTTCCGCCGCCAGATAAGTAAGCGAATCCTGCTCGCTTATCTCAATATGCATACCTCCCAGGGAATTTACATAAGAAGCATACGAACTGATATCATTCATGTCGATATATACGGATTTCAGGTCTTGAACCGCCACTTTAGCTTCTTCGCTCCCCGGATATTCGCTGATAACGCGTTTATAGGTTTCGATAGAGCGTTCCAACTGATTATCGTTGTAGTACAATAAACCGAGTTGCACGCCGGCTTTCGGCGCAAGACTGCTTTGCGGATACCGCTCCAACAGTGTTCTAAACGATGAAGCGCCTTCCTTGAATTTTTCAAGCAACACATAAGTGCGTCCACGCTCAAACAGAGCGTCGTCGACATATTGAGATTCCGGAAATTCATTGATGACACGATCCAGCATGTTTATTTTCCCGTTATAATCCCGCTGAAGGCCCAGCACGAACCCTTTCTGGTACATAGCATAATCGGCCGAAGAGGGCTGAAGCGTCACTGCCCGCGAATAATTAGTTTCCGCTTCGGCAAACTGACGACTGTAAAACAGGCAATCACCGATACGATTATATGCATCTGCAACAGATTTGGTTTCCGGGTTTCGTTCCAGCGTCACATAACGGCGGAAAGTAATAAGAGCCTGTTCCAAATCATGGCGTTTGAAATAACAATAACCGAGATTATAATAAACAAGCGAATAGGCGCCCGCCATAGTCTGCTTGGCCACGCCCTGATAGGAATGAAAATCGGAAATTGCATTTGAGTATCTTCCCGTACGGTAATACGATTCGCCACGCCAGAAGTAGGCGTCGGCACGGGCTTCACCGTCATAATTGCCCAACTCTATCGCCTGACTGAAATAACCAATGGCTTTTTCCATATCCACATCCATAAAAGCCTGGTTTCCTAACTGGAACAATACATTTTGCTTGGCTTCCAGGATTTTAATACTCGGCTTGCGAATCTTGTTTATCGACTCCAGCGCAGCATTATAATTATTTGAAGTAAGATAAACTTCAACGAGATAATCGTTTACCTTATCGGAATACTGCGATTCCGGGAAATCATTCAGGAACTTCTCAAATACCTTGACGGATTCGCCGAATCCCGCAAACGAGGTCTCGTGTATCAGAAGCGCATAATTATAGAGCGCCGTCTCCTGCATTTTCCGGTTAAAAGTCATCGATCCGGCCTGGTCAAAGGCCATGCGCGCATTATTCTTATCATTAAGTTGCAGATAGCTATGGCCAAGATAAAGGCTCGCATTCTGGGTAAGCTCATCTTCGCCGGTTACAGTCTGCGAAAGCGCATCCACTGCGTTTGTATAATCTCCCCGGTTATATTCGCAAATACCAAGGATATACAGTTCGTCCCGCGACGGAGAATCCGTTAACGAGACGTATTGCCTTAACATGCTTACAGCTTTCGCCTGATTTCCGAGTTGATAATACGAATTTCCCGCAATCCGGTACAGTTCCGTATTATTATCGCTGTCAGGATAAGTGCGCAACAGACGTTCGGTAAGTTTTACGACCTCATCATAATCATCTTTTATATAACTAATCTGCGCAATGTAATAGTTAGCCTGTTCGCCGTACTCCGGATTCTTCCTCAAGCGGTTAAATTCCCGCATCGCATCATCATACTTCTCCGTTGCATAGTCTATGTATGCAACATAATAGGTAGAGGCCTGGGAATATTCGCCGCTGTATTCGCGAACCGTCACAAAAAGGTTGCGTGCATTTTCCAAATCTCCATTCTGCATCCGGGAATAACCCAACCGATAGTTCAAGACTTCCTGTTGCTCACTGCTCAATGCGTCAATACGCGCGTCCGCCAGCCAGTTTGCCGTACGCACATAGTCTCCCTGCTCAAAGTAGCAAGTTCCGATTAAGAGGCAAGCCTCATCCCCATGACGCGAATCGGGATACTGTTCAAGATAAGACTCCAGTATTTTCACGGCTCTCCCTTTGCCTTGTTCAAACGCTATAAATGCAAGCATATAATCGGATTCCTGAACAAGATCACTGTTTGTCGCAACCTTTTTATATGCCTCCAGCTTATCCGTACATCCGGCATAATTCTTCAATTCAAAGAATTCTTTCCCTTCCGCAAATAGCCTGTCTGCCGAATCAAACCGATAAGAACGTTGTCCGCTTGCAACAAAACATGCAGCTACAAGGCACAACGGAATAATGAGTTTTTTACCTGTATTCATATTATCATTTCATTATGTGATGCAAAGATAGAAATATCCGCGTTATTACACAAAAAAAGGATATTCATTTTACGAATATCCTCTTATCATTGCAAAAATCCGGGAATATCAATTGTCTTTCACTTCCCAGCCCAATGCGCTGGCGCCGAGAACAGCTGCATCGCTTTCTTTCAGTTGCGAAACGAGAAGCTTCGTTTTTCCCTGGAAAACTTTCAGCATATTGCCTTCCATTGCCCGTTTCACGGGATTCAGAATCAAGTCGCCGGCTTTTGTAAGTCCTCCGAAAAGTATGATGGCTTCCGGGCTGGAGAACGCCACAAAATTCGATAACGATTCACCCAGAATATTACCCGTAAATTCAAATATTTCGATGGCAAGCATATCGCCTTTGACGGCCGCATCGTAAACATCTTTCGATGTTATTTCTTCCGGACTGAGGTCGCGCAGCGAACTCTTTTCCGTGCGGGTCATCAATATTTCACGCGCCGTGCGGGCTACTCCCGTAGCCGAAGCATAGGCTTCGAGGCATCCGGCACGACCGCAGCCGCAAATGCGTCCGTTCTGCCGAACCGTCACATGTCCCAACTCACCGGCAAAACCGTCATGGCCGTATACCAGTGTCCCTCCGATAACAATTCCGCTGCCTACACCCGTACCCAGCGTGATTTCGATAAAATCTTTCATGCCGCGCGCGGCGCCATACGTCATTTCACCGATTGCCGCAGCATTCGCATCGTTGGTAAGCGTCACGGGAATATTATGCGTCTTTTCGCTGATAAGCTGCGCCAGCGGTATTTTCCCCTTCCACGGTAAATTAGGCGCGAACTCAATGCAGCCGTTAAAATAATTCCCGTTAGGCGCACCCACGCCTATGCCTTTAATCTTCTCCGGACCACCCGCTTTCGCGATCACTTCCTTCAATCCCTCGGCCAGCGCCGATACATAGTCATTCACATCTTCATAAATACCGGTCTTTATCGAACCGCTATAAAGAATTGTTCCTCTCGCATCTACGACTCCGAATACGGAGTTGGTACCACCAATATCGATACCCATTACATACGGCTTCTCCATCCTTGTTGTGTGTTTAAATAATTAGACTTTAAATGAATTTTATGCAACAAATGTAATCCATTTATCTTTCACAGCAAATCTTTTAAGCATTTTTACATAAATAATTCCGAACACATATATTATATCACTGCCGACCGATTATACTGCACACGGGAATGGTTTTGTGCATTGCTTCACGCTTGCGGTTTGATGCCGGAAGGCATCTGATTTGGATATCCCCGAATGTAATCCAGGGATACGGCATCCTTCTCTTCTCAACCCCGAACCTTAGCCGACTGCCGACTAAAGAAAATGATTCATTACAATTCGGACAGCCATGAATATATATCATCCGAAAATATACCCGGTTTTTCCGATTGCATCCGGCTTCCCGACGGCAGTATAATATGGCACCACGCTTCGGGATACGAGACAGGAAAAAGAGAATCATTCTATCTCAAAATAACGGACGTCGACATGCAGGAAAAAAAACATGTTATGCCCTGCCGTTTTCAAGTCTCACCATTCGGTGGGAGCATTTCATAATTTGGTAGTGCTGTAAAAAGTATGCTACTGTAAATATATGGCAATCAGGGAATGAATTGGTATTTTTGTAAATGCAAATAACAATAACCCTCCATTGCACCGATTGCCAAAGCGCAAATGTAAAAAGAAATGGTAAGAAATCGTACGGAAAGCAAAATTATTTATGCAGGAAATGTGGACGACAGTTTATTGGAGACCATGCATTGCGATACAAAGGATGCCATTCTTCCCTGATACAAAAGATATTATTGATGTTAGTTCGTGGCACAGGCATCAGGGATAGCGCTGAGATTGAGAACATCAGCATCAAAAAAGTGTTGTCGGTGTTGGTACGCTCCCG
>JAISEJ010000183.1 GCA_031264155.1 Tannerella sp.
GGAGAGGCTTGCATCTCCACGATAAACCGTTCTCCATTTGCAGTCGTGCAATAAACATCATATACCGCTCTGCGATTCTCTTCGGTATAACCCAGCTGTTCCGGCGGAAGATATTCTATATCTACAATGTTCCTGTTCAAAATTGCATTCAAAAACGCAATTAACAATACTTTATTACCGAATATTTTTTTGAACCCGAAATCAGTCTTTATATTCATAAAAACCTGAATCTCCATACTTTTAGACACTTCCGACTTCTCTTTTTCCTTAGCCATATCCTTAAATTTTTGAACGTAAAATTATACACTTTTCTTGAAATACACAAATAAACAATTTATAATGTCACTCTTTCAGGTTTTTTTGTCAAATCACGCATCCAATAAACTGTTTATTTCGCACCCTTAACCCCTTAACCGCAATAATGAAACAAAAATTTTCTGAAAAAAGCTAAAAATATGCAAAAGAATGTTATTTAATCACAATTTTTAACCATATTATGCTGTCATTTTAAAAAAAATATTGGATTTTAAATTATTGATATAATGTTTTTTAAAAAAAAGTAAATTTCTTTTTAAGAAAAAAGAAACAATTGTATTATTATTTTGCATACCTTGCGCCGAAATTATAACAGTGGTCGAATAGTGAAAGATAGATTGTAAAATATTATAAACTTAATAATGTAAAGATAGTACAATATGGATAAAAAAATGGACAGGAGATCTTTTCTCCAAAAGAGCGCCATCATTACAGCCGGAGTAACAGTAGTCCCGAGCGTAGTGATGGGAAAGAAGTTCGGGTATGTTGCTCCGAGCGACAAATTGAACATTGCTGCTGTAGGTATAGGCGGCATGGGTAACGCTAACCTGGATGCTGTTAAGGGTACGGAAAACATTGTAGCTTTGTGCGATGTGGACTGGAAATACAGTGAAAGGGTTTTTAATGCTTATCCAAGTGCAAAAAAATACTGGGATTGGCGCAAGATGTATGACGAAATGGGAAAATCCATTGATGCTGTCATAGTTGCAACAGCAGATCATACTCATGCCATTATAGCTGCTACAGCTATGACTTTGGGAAAGCATGTTTACGTGCAAAAACCATTGACTCACAGTGTATATGAGTCACGTTTGCTTACTAAACTTGCTGAAAAGCACAAAGTAGCGACTCAAATGGGTAATCAGGGAAGTTCGGATCCGGGTGTGCGTCAAGTTTGCGACTGGATTTGGAACGGAGAGATCGGCGAAGTAAAAAGAGTAGATACTTTCACCGACCGTCCTATTTGGCCACAGGGTCTTAACACTCCAAAACAAGGCTCGTGGGTTCCCGAAACTCTGAACTGGGAACTGTTCCTTGGTCCGGCTAAAAAACGTCCGTTCAACGAAATATACCACCCGTGGAACTGGCGCGGATGGTGGGATTACGGCACAGGCGCGCTGGGAGATATGGCTTGCCACATTATGCATCCGATATTCAAGGCGCTGCAGTTAGGCTATCCTACAAAAGTACAGGGAAGCTCCACACTTTTGCTTACCGATTGCGCTCCTGCCGCACAGACAGTACGTTATACTTTCCCGAAACGTCCGGTTACCGGTGTTAAAAAGGTAAAGGAATTTCCCGAAGTGGAAATTTCCTGGTACGATGGCGGTATCAAACCGGTTATGCCTGCAGGATGGCCGGCAGGAAGAGACATGAATGATTCCGGCGGCGCCGCTATTTTCCATGGCACCAAAGATACTCTGATTTGCGGATGTTACGGCGTTCGCCCGTGGTTGCTTTCGGGCAAAAAACCTGAAGTTCCCAAAACTCAGCGCGAAATAACAAAAAGCCACGAAATGGATTGGGTACGCGCATGTAAGGAAAGTCCGGAAAATCGTGTAAAAACAGCTTCCGATTTCAGCGAAGCCGGTCCTTTCAACGAAATGGTTGTTATGGGCGTGCTTGGCGTGAGACTTCAGGCTTTGAATAAGGAACTGGAATGGGACGGCGTTAAAATGGAGTTTACCAATATTTCCGATACGGATGAATTCAGTCTGGTTCTGTCGGATGACTTCAAAATCGAAAACGGTCATCCTTCGTTCAATAAACCGACGGAAAAAGTTCATGCGAAAACTTTCGCTAAGGAATTGATAAAGCATACGTATCAGAATGGTTACAGCCTTCCCGATATGCCGGCATAAGTATTGATGTTTAATAATTTTAATAAATAATTTCATAGAAATGATTAAAAGATTGATTTATGCAGTGTCGATTTTGCTGGCAGGCGTATTTTTCGCCTGCGGCGGAGGCAAAAAAGCCCCCGATACAAAGAAAGTCGACGACAAAGCGGTAGCAGAGGTAAAGACAACAGAAACCTTTGTTGCTGCAGCTAATGGAGTTCCCGAATACACTGTAGTTGAAAGGCCTCAGGTAGATCTTTCGAAATTCCCGAAAGGAAATGACGGATTTATTACCATTTTCGACGGAAAATCGTTTAATGGCTGGCGTGGATACGATAAGGATGTTGTTCCCAAACAATGGATTATCGACGAAGGCGCTATAAAGTTCAACGGTTCGGGCGGCGGAGAAGCTCAGGACAGAGATGGCGGAGACCTTGTTTTCGCTCACAAGTTCAAAAATTTCGAACTGGAACTGGAGTGGAAAATAGCAAAGGGCGGAAATTCAGGTATTTTATATCTTGCACAGGAAATAAAAGGACAGCCGATATATATATCGTCTCCCGAATATCAGGTGCTGGATAATGCGAATCATCCCGATGCAACGCAGGGCGTAAACGGTAACCGTAAAGCCGGCTCGCTGTACGACCTGATTCCTGCAACTCCTCAAAACGCTAATCCTTTCGGCGAGTGGAATAAAACAAGCATCACTGTTTATAAAGGATCTGTTTTTCACAAGCAAAATGGAGAAACGGTTGTTGAATATCATTTGTGGACTCCACAATGGACTGAAATGCTGCAAAATTGCAAATTCAGCCA
>JAISEJ010000226.1 GCA_031264155.1 Tannerella sp.
TAGCAGGCTGGGAGCGTATCCGCTTCCGGTATTATACTTCACGCGGTATGACTTTGTGCTTACTAACTCACGATGCATGGACGACTGCGCCCACGATGTATGGACGCCCGCGCCCACGGTGTATGGGCGCCCGCGCCCACGATGTATGGGGGGACGGCTTCAACAACATGGTCAGACTGATGCAAGCCTGAGCCTGTCCGGAGTATGCCGGTAATACACAAATCCTTGCCGCGTGAAGTATAGAATCGTATCCGATCCCGGGACGGGGGCGTATCGCGCAGTTCTGTAATCAGGCAATTGCGTAACATGAGTAAAGAATTCATCAATTTGTTTGATTGTGCACAACGTGAGTATTTAAATTGCGAATCGTGTTGCCGCAGATTATAAGGTGATAGACATTTCAATGGCTCCGGGCGAGAGGATATATCGTGAAAATAACCGAAAAAAAGACAGATGCAGCGAATTTACAGATAATTGCATCTATTGTTTATAGAAATTTTTATACAATTACCTAAATTAAAAATGTTATGAAACGAATTACCATTTTATTTTCATGCCTGACGGCTGTTTTTTTTGCCATATCGTGCAGTACAACGGATAGCGGCGTGTATGATGATCCGTCCGGCTTCTATATGTCGTATCCGATGATATCCGATTATGACGCCTTGAATGGGGAGAGTTATCAAGAGTTTAGTGAAAACGACTTTCTCTCGCCGTACGAACACCCACTTTCGACGTTTTCCGTAGATGTTGACGCCGCTTCTTACTCAAATATCCGTCGCATGATAAACGAAGGCGCATTGCCGCCGGCGGATGCCATACGTATTGAAGAAATGGTGAATTATTTTTCGTATGAGTATCCGCAGCCGGAAGGTTCGGACCCTGTCCGCATTTCAACGGAAGTAGGCGCCTGCCCCTGGAACAGCCTGAATCGCTTAGTAAAAATCGGTCTGAAGGCTAAAGAGATACCGACGGAAAATCTTCCGCTGTCTAATTTTGTGTTTTTGATTGATGCTTCCGGTTCCATGTACGGGCCGGGGCGCTTGGGACTGGTTAAATCATCGCTTAAACTGTTGCTCAATAATTTGCGTGGGGATGATCGTGTAGCGATTGTTGCCTACGCAGGCGCGGCCGGGGAAGTGCTTCCTTCAACGTCGTCAAAAGATAAACAGAAGATAATCGAAGCGCTGGATGCTCTTACAGCCGGCGGTTCGACAGCCGGCGGGGCAGGTATCCAACTGGCCTATAAAATAGCTGAAAAGAATTTTATCAAAGGCGGGAATAACCGTATAATCCTTTGTACGGACGGGGATTTCAATGTCGGGGTATCGAATAACAAAGACCTTGAGAAACTGATTACCGAACGGCGTAAAACCGGCATTTACCTGTCTATATTAGGCTACGGAATGGGAAATTACAAGGACGATAAGATGCAGACGCTCGCACAGGCCGGTAACGGCAATCATGCCTATATAGATAACCTGCAGGAGGCAAACCGTGTGCTGGTTAACGAGTTCGGCTCGACCATGTATGCGGTGGCAAAAGACGTCAAGCTGCAGATTGAGTTTAATCCCGCAAAAGTGCAGGCATATCGTCTGATCGGCTATGAGACGCGCCTTCTGAAGGATGAAGATTTTAACGATGATACGGTCGACGCCGGCGAGATGGGGGCAGGACATACCGTCACGGCATTTTACGAAATAGTACCTGTCGGTGTGAACAGCAATGTATATGACCCCGGAAATGTGGATCCGCTGAAATATCAGAAACCCGGCGATTCGGAAAGAGACATCATTCATTCTCCCGACATGCTGTATGTCAAATTACGATATAAGCCGATAGACAGCGACGTCAGCAAGAAAGTGGAACGGTCGGTCATAGATGACGAAGCCGACAATGTGTCTCCGGATTTTCGTTTTGCTTCCTCTGTGGTGATGATGGGAATGTTGCTCCGCGATTCGAAATACAAAGTCGACGCCACTTATGACAAGGTGACAGAATCAGCTAACCGGGGATTGAATAATGACAATCTCGGTTACCGCCGTGAATTTATACGCATAGCCGAAACGGCCAAGGGTTTGTCGGGGAAGAAATGAGGCAGTTTTTTTCGGATGAGTCGATTTTTTACTTTTACCTGATTAAAAACGAAGGCATTTATCTTTTTCGTATTGCTTGCCCTCTGTCCCCCTGCTGGTTGCACAAACGGGGGAATCCGGAAACTGTCCGCAAGAAGAGGCATAACATTCGTATCGGCTTTGAGGCGATCGTTACCGGCTATTTTACCAATGTTGCAAAACCGGCGCATTTACGTGAACTCCGTTCCGACTTTGATACGGATTTATGCGTTTTATTGAATGAATCGAATCTGTCGTTGATGTCTACCGCTTTTGGTATCAAGCCCGAAATTTTTCCGGGCAGGAATCGTTGGGGTATTTCTACAGGATTGCGGCTTTCCAGGTATGAGATGACTTTCAGGCCGCATAACGGGCCTTTTTATCGGATGCTTGGGCAGGAATAGATTGAAGACGGATTACCTGAAAATTGATGAATTTTCGCAACAATCTTATTTCCTCGGTGTCCCACTGGAAGTGCGTTTTTTTACCAACAATCGGGATTTGCCGGTTCAGACCTGCTTCAAGATAGGCTCCACCTTTAATTACAAGTTGATGACGGATAACAATATTTCGTTCAATAATCCCTCAATGAACAAATATGTCGGAACGGTCGGTGATGGAATAGAAAAGGCGGACAGGTTCCATGTGTACGTCTATCCGGCTTTTGGTTTTTAAGGTTGGGAGGTACAAGACGGGACATTCGCCGCGGTTTAATGTGGAGATTAATATACCGGGGATGCTGCTCCCCCTAAAGTATCTTCATTTTCAAAGTCTTCGGCGGGATTTGACCTCAGTTTTACGGCACAAATTCCGCTGGGACGAATGGTTCCCATCAGCTCAAACTAAATTCTTAATAAATGATATTTATGAAAACGCTCTTCTGTATAAATATGTTTGCAATGCTTCGTGCCTGCGCGGATATCGACCGTACTAATTTTTATTCCCGACAGCGACGACCCGAATTTGCCGGCCTATACCGAGTGGGGATACAATTCTTTCGGAGCGAAATATGAACGGCTTTACTTTCTGGCCGACAAAAATATCCCCCCCCTGTAAAATCGTGTATCGCGAGGGAATGTTGCACTTTTCACTGGCAGGCGTTTTGGATTCCGAACACATGACGTTAACGATATCCTTTCTTTTCGAGCCATTGGTGGAACGGTTGATATAGAAGTTTAATATTTCTTCACTGTGTGTAACAAGTTGTGGCAATAACGTTAAACGAATGGAATTCGGCTTTTTCTACTTTATTGTACCTTCGGGCCATATTTAGGCAGGCGCTGTCTTTAATGAAACGTTTGTTATACTCCCGCGCAGGGTAAAACAGTGAGCTGAAAAACGAAAAAAAGCAAGCATCTTTGTGTCGGCAAACCCAATAATAGATGCCTGCAAAAATGAATCTCTCCGAAGAAGAAACACGGGTGTTAAATTACGAAAGATTTCAATGCCCCTGTTCAAAAATTCAAAAAAAATTGCACGCAGTCTGTTTGAAAGCAGCACGAAACTGCACTGACATGGAGACAGGCAGCAGATAGAATATTCATCCCTACAGTGTAGCCCCGTATATAAAAATATATGAGGAAAAAGGAACAGAAGGGCTTTATGGAAACAATGATCATCGCAAAGGCAGTCAGCTGGAGGCATACAGAGATTCAATAGTCGAAGATTTCAGGGAAAACCCGGTTAGCAGTATAGCCGGGGCCAAAAGTAGAATAAAGGAATTGACGGGCATCGAAAGGAAGCCTGCACAAGCAAGGGCTTTTCTGCACAGACACGGATTCAAATGCTTGGAGCCGTCAATGCAATCAGCAGGGAAAGGAGGTTACTGCCCTTATCCATACCTCTTACATTACGGCAGAATCAGTCATGGATTTCCCTGTTCAACCGAAAGAAAAATACGCATTCAAAACCATCTTCTTAGTATTGGACAATGCCAAATATCAACATTGCAATGCCGTTAAGAAGAAAGTCGGAGAACTCGGAATCACGCTGTTATTTCTACCGCCTTATTCTCCGAATTTGAATATCATAGAAAGGCTTTGGATATTTACCAAAAAACAAATTTTATATGCCCAATATCATGATTCTCCCTCCAAGTTTCATCCTGCGATAAAAGGTTTTTTTGATACCATTAATGATACTTCCCACAATAACCTGAACCTGCACAAACTCTTGTCCTTGAATTTTCAACTTCCTGAACAGCAGAACTTCTCACAAAACTGCGCCGCGTGAAGTATAAAACGGTAGCAAAAGTAGCCGGGATAGAAAAAGACCTTTCCACGTACTATGCCCACCATAGTTGGGCAACGATTGCCCGAAACAAATGCAGAATATCCAAGTCGGACGCAGATGAGTGCCTAAATCATATTGACCCTCAACAGCGATGTATATTGAAAAAGACTGGAGCTCCATAGACGAGGCAAACAGGAAGGTGATAGACTTCGTTTTTCGGTCGGATTTTCGTAACAATCTCATAAAACAATCCGGCACAAAAATGGCCAAAAGTACAAAAAATGAGGTCGTACATAAATTGTACCGACCTCATTCACTTCTAAATATCTGTGTCCTCGCAGGGACTCGAACCCTGGACCCAATGATTAAGAGTCATTTGCTCTACCAACTGAGCTACGAAGACTTTTTCAATGGACAATTTTGCCTTTGGCGAAATTGCGGGTGCAAAAATAGTTTTTATATTTTCTTTTTCCAAGCTTTTTTCTGTTTTTTTCTCCTTGTTGTTTGTTTGCATCTTTTTAAGCATCGTTGTTTCGTCGGATTTTCGTTATGGCGTTTGCGTAAACGAACTTTTTCCTGTATGTTTGGGCAAAGTTTTAATGTGATGCGAACGGAAATAAGATTGACGGAAGATGGTTCTCATACGTTGCATGTGGCGGAGATTGACGAATGTTATCATTCAATTCACGGTGCAGTGCGAGAGTCGTTGCATATTTTTGCGGATGCGGGGTTTAAAGCATTTTTTTCTTTTTGCAGAGAGGAGAGATGCCGCGAGACTGCTTTGACGCCGCGAGAAATAAAGGTGCTGGAGATTGGTTTCGGAACGGGATTGAATGCTTATCTAACTTTGCTTGAAGGAAAAATTTCGGGGAAAAAGATTCATTATACGGCTCTGGAATTGTATCCTTTAGCTGTTGACAAGGCGTTACAACTTAATTATGCCGGGATGTTTGAGGATGAGAGCGGAGTGTTTGAACGGATGCATCTTTCCGGCTGGGATGAGGATGCGGATATTACTTCATTTTTTACGCTCCGTAAGGTAAAGGCTGATTTTACCGTGTATGAATTGCAGGGGATGTTTGATGTGATATATTTTGATGCATTTTCGCCGGAGAAACAGTCGGAGATGTGGTCGGAAGGCGGTTTTCGGAAAATATATGAACATGCTGCCGATGGTGCGGTTCTTACGACTTACTGTGCTAAAGGAGCTGTTCGCCGGGCTATGCAATCGGCCGGGTTTATCGTAGAGCGTTTGCCCGGGCCACTCGGGAAACGGGAAATATTAAGGTGTAGACGGATTATACCGAAAAGGACTTCATAATGTTGGCCGGAGGCCTTTGGTTGCGCAGTTCTTCCGCCATAAATTCCATGTAGGGATATACATGTTCAAAATACAATCTGAGACCGGGACAAAGGTAATTCAGACCATATTCGCCGTCTGCGGTTGTCGCTATCCGGTTTTTGGGACATTCTCCATTACAAAGGTTCAGGAAACGACAGGTACGGCATTGCAAGGGTAAGCGGTCGCGTTTGTCGTTACCGAAGCGTTTTTGTTCGCCGGAAAGCGTTATACCGACAAGTGAATCATGTAAGATATTACCTCTGTGGTATTCGGGATATACGAAATGGTCGCATGCGTAGACATCCCCGTTATGTTCCATGGCAAGGGCATGGCCGCATGTCTCGGCATATACACATACGCCGGGTTGTTCGTTTACCATTCCGGCAAGTGTGGCGTCAAAAAGTTGCACGTAACGCTGTCCTACGTCGTGGCGTACCCATTCGTCAAACATGCGGATATAAAAATTTCCATAGGCAATGGGATTAACCGACCATGAGGCAATCTCACTGTCGTCCGCTCTGTCGTCGGCTGTGAGCATTTCGAGGCCATCGTCCCGCGTGCCCAATCGTTCCACAATAGGTGAGAACTGCATGTAGCGACTTCCTATGTCTTTAAAAAAACGATATATTTCAACCGGGTATCCGACACTGTAGTCATTGATTACGGATAACGTATTAAATTCAACGCTGTTTTTCTGCAGAAGCTCAATTCCACGCATCACACGTTTAAATGTTCCCCTTCCTCCGCAATCTTTGCGGTAACGGTCATGAATCCTTTCCGGTCCGTCGATGGAGATGCCGACCAGGAAATTATTATCTTTGAAAAAGCGGCACCACTCGTCATTCAGCAACAATCCGTTTGTCTGGATGCAGTTTGATATTTCGCGTCCGCGTCCGTATTGTTGCTGCAGGCGCAGGGCTTTGCGGTAAAAGTCTATGCCGCGAAGCAGGGATTCACCCCCGTGCCAAGTGAACTGCACGAATGGAGAAGTCTGGCAGTTGATGTATTCGTCTGTGAAACGTTCGAGCAAGTCTTCCGGCATTTTATATCCTTTCCGTCCGGCGAACAATTCGCTTTTTTCCAGATAGTAGCAGTACTCGCAATCCATATTACACATCGGGCCGGCAGGCTTTGCCATTACATATATCGGAAAGGACAGCGGACTGAAATATAGCGTTTCTCCCATGATTGACTTTTTTACATCCGTTTTTAATAAAGGTTATAGGTCGTCCCGGTTACTTTAAATTCCGTCCGGCGATTGTATTGATCGGCAATTTCCTGCTGTTCGGGCGTTAGACGGAGGATGTACTGTTCCGTAAGAACGTCTCCCTCGTGGAGAAAATCGTTTTCTTCGGTCATTTTCTTCGTCACGGTTTTCGGTTCGGTTTTGCCGTAACCTTTGGCTGTCAGGCGGTCTGCCGGGATGCCGGCTTCAATCAGGTAGTCCACAACCGACTGTGCGCGCCGTTGCGCTAATCCTTCATTGTAGCTGTCAGAACCTTTCCGGTCGGTATGCGCACCCATTTCTATGGTTACGTTGGAGTTGTCGTTCAGTACCCGGATGATCTCATCGAGGGCTTCTTTTGATTCCGGGCGGAGAGTCGCACTGTCGAAGGCGTAGAAAATATTTTCCACAACAGTTGGCTTGTGAACAGGCGACAGATAGAAGTCTACGTAATACGTTTCGTTCCGTTCGTCGGGGTCGGTTTTCAGTTCAAAATTCTGATTCAGGTAGTCGGGCGCGCTTGCCATCATCACGTAGCTTATGTCGCGTTCGAGTTCGATTTTGTATGAACCGTCCGTCTTTGCCTGCACTTTTTCGTTAAGTCCGTCTTTGCCTACGATACGCACCAGCGCCCCTTCTATCGGGTTCTCTTCGGCGTCGGAGACGTATCCTTCGATGAAAACCGTTACAGACGGACGTTCGAAGGAATAGATGTGGTCGTATCCGCGTGCGTCGTTTCGGTTGGAAGAAAAAAATCCTCTTTCCCGCGTTCCTTCGAACGTGATACCGAAATCGTCCCCCATGGAATTTATGGGAGTCCCCATGTTTTCCACGTGCCATACGCCCAGCGTGTCCCGTGATGCTTTGAACAGGTCGAGACCGCCCAGTCCGGGATGTCCGTTTGAGGCGAAATAGAGCGTTGTCGAATCGCGTGCGTACGGAAACATTTCATCTCCGGCGGTGTTTATCTGCGGGCCGAGGTTTTCTATACCGCCGAAATCATTCATTCCGACAAGTCGTGCGCGGAAAATATCTTTTCCACCGTAACCGTTTATATCGGATACGAAATACAAGTATTTACCGTCCGGTGATATTGCCGGATGCCCTACGCTTGTAATGGAATCTTTTACCAGGTTGGCTCGCGTGCCTGCTCCCCATGCCGCTCCGCTACGGGTAGAGATGTATATGCTTGCGAGTCGCGTGTTTACCGGGTCACTTTCGCAGTAGGTGTAATACATCGTATTGCCGTCGGCAGATATGGAGGGGGTTCCTTCGTCAAACTTTGTATTGACGGGGTCTTCGAGTTCTATTGGTTTTTTCCAGGCGCCTTTTTCGTCTTTTTCTGCGAGGTAGATGTTATTGACAAGCTGTCCCGTTATGTTGCTCAGGGAATCTTTGCTGACTTTTTTTGCGCGTGACGAAGCGAAGTACAGTTTGTCATAACTGTCGCCTGCAAGCATCGGACTGAATTCGCCGTGGCGGGAATTTAAAACATCCGCTTTGCGAACCTGGTACGGGGTAGGGTTTTCCTTCAGTTCCACTGCGAGCGTGCATCCTTTCAACCCGTTTTGTGCGATTGAGTTTTCCGGGTTCTGTTCCAGGAATTTGTCGTAGCAATTTATGGCTTCACTGTACCGTCCTCCCTGATGATACGTCTGGGCGAGCCGCAGGTACAGCAGGCTGTCGGGATAGTTGAACCGGAGAGCCTGCTGATAGGCGCTTGTGGCCCGTGATACGTCGTTTATCTTTTGATAGCAAATACCCATACGGTAGGAAACGTAGGCGCGCATATCGCGTTGCGCAGGCTTGGCTTTCGCGTACAGTTTGCGGTACATGCCGGCGGCTTCGTAATATTCTCCTATGCGTTGCTTTTCTTCGGCAACACTGAGTTTTACGCTTTTACAGGAAAATAAGAATATTCCCGCCAGTACAATTCCTGTGTAATGTATGAATCGCATATATCAGGAAACGCTGAAAATGCTGTTTTATTATAATAACCCCGCGTTAAAACGGGGATTTTCCGTGATTGGACGCTCTCGTGCGCCGGGGACGGCGTTCTATTCCCGACGCAGCAGGGAACTGTCTCCGTAGCTCAGGAATCTGAAATCATGACTTAGCGCATAGTCATAAATCTTTTTCCAGTCACCCTTTACGAATGAGGAAACGAGCAGCAGGAGGGTGCTTTTCGGCTGATGAAAATTTGTTATCATATTGTTTACGATATGAAATTCGTATCCGGGTACGATGATTATCTGCGTGGAGGTGACGAGTTTTTCGAGACTGTTTTTATCAAGATAGTTCAGAATGTTTTTTAAGGCATCTTCGGAAGATATCTGCGACAATTCGTTCCGGTAGGGTATCCACTGTTTTACGGCGAGCGTTTCGGACGCTGCGTCGGGATTGACGGCAAGCGCGGCGCCTGCGTAGTACAGGCTTTCGAGCGCACGTACCGACGTCGTTCCAACGGCTGTTATACGTCCGGCATGGGCGAGCAGGCGGGCTATGACCGAGCGGTTTATCGAGAAGAGTTCGGCGTGCATTTCGTGTTCGCCGATCGTGTCGGTCTGTACGGGTTTGAATGTCCCGGCTCCTACGTGCAGCGTTATTTCCTCCCGGATGAATCCTTTTTTGTCGAGCGCACCTAACAGTTCGGGCGTGAAATGCAATCCTGCCGTTGGCGCGGCAACCGAGCCTTTGATTTTCGAATAGACGGTCTGGTATGTTTGCAGGTCGGACTGTTCCGTTTCGCGGTTCAGGTAGGGTGGAATAGGGAGTACCCCGGCCGCATCGAGGATTTCGGCAAAGGAACAGGACGGCGGTTCCCAGCGGAACAGGATGCTGTGTGTGTGGCCATGCGTTTGTTTGCGTTCGGCCGTCAGCGTCACAGCGCTGTTCCCGATTGAGAACGTGCGCTGCAGTACGCCTCCTTTCCAGCGCTTAAGGTTGCCGATGAGACACGTCTGGCGGCATTGTCCGCGCGCCTGGAAGTTCATTGCATAATCGCGAGGTTCTTCCGGTTCGAGGCAGAATATTTCTATTTGCGCTCCCGTCTCTTTTGTGAAAAAAAGCCTTGCCCGGATTACGCGTGTGTTATTGAAGACGATCAGCGATTTTTCCGGCAGGAAATCCGGCATTCGGTTGAAAACGCTTTCGCCAACTTCGCCGTTCCCGTATACCAGCAGTTTGGATTTATCCCGCTCGTTGAGCGGATATTTGGCTATAAGCCCGTCGGGCAGCGGATAATCATATTCGGCTATATTTATTTGACGTACGGAAGCCGGTATCTCAGTTTCTTTTTCGGACATGGAAATATGTTTTTACGCGCAAAAATACAAACTTTATCACTCTAAAAATGATAAAGGAAATATTTTTTGTCACTGTTGACCGGTAAATTTAGAAAAAAAACGCCGGTTCTCGTCTTGGAGAGGAGACAAACCAGCTGATTGTTTTATGTTATAAGAAAAAACAAGAACTTATACTTTACGTGGTATGGTTTTGTGTATCGCGTAGGGGCATGGCATGCCATGCCCCTACGCGATTACCTATGCGGCGCAACCTGCCATGCATAAAACCGCCCCATATGCAGTATAACAGCATGATACATGATAAGTTTTTTTTCTTCATAACCATTATGGCTGACGGGAATGTATATGCAAACTTAATGTGCTTTCCTCACATGAGACGGAGTGCCTGAACAAACCGGCAGATACGCTAATTCAAATCAGTAGAACTGTTAAACTATGGGCGAAAGAAGGAAAAGATATGTACTTTAATCAATTATCATATTAATAATTGATGTTACGCAGTACTTTTTGTGCACTGCAAGTTGACGCCGGAAGACGTCTGATTTGGATAACCCTGTGCTGGGCCGAAAGCGCAGCACGGGGTAGAGCGAACTCCTCTCCGCAACCCCGGAGCGGGTTGAACTGCTTCGCAGTTCGTACAGGGGGGCTGCAGTTGCATCCCCGAGCTGCGCCTGCAGCTTGCACGGGGTTATCCGCCTTAGACGCCTTCCGGCGTCGACTCCCAATACACATATATATGCCATACGTAACATCAGTTAATGAGTATCAATTTGTCCACTGTCCGATTTTTAATGCAATTGTATTGTTTTTTTTTTGAAAACATATAACTATATTTGCGGTCGATAATAAATAATGTATTTACAAATACATAAAATTCGTAAAAAAAATATGCTATTGCCCGGTCAAAATAATTATTATCCCGCCGACTCGTATATAGATCGGTTCGATAATATCTTTTCTCGTGGTAGAAATACTCTTTTTCCCGGTAGAAATGCTTTTTCTCGTGGTAAAAATGCTTTTTCTACCGGTAGAAATACTCTTTCTACCGGTAGAAATATCTTTTCTCGTGGTAGAAATACTTTTCCTCCCGGTAGAAATATCTTTTCTTGCGGTAAAAATGTTTTTTCTACCGGTAAAAATACTTTTTCTCGTGGTAGAAATGTCTTTTCTCGTGGTAGAAATACTCTTTCTACCGGTAAAAATATTTTTTCTACCGGTAAAGAAGTCTTTTTTTAATGCTAAGAGAAACTAACCGATGATAAAACTCATGAGTTCGACCATATTTCATAATGATTATAGTTCTATTATATAAGTATTAATTTAAAAATGTAGAAAACAATGTCACATGTAAAACATTCATTATTCCCGGACACAATCGAATCCATGGTTGCAGATCTGAACACGAAAAACAACTATTTGAAGGTAAATGCAGGCCGATTCGGCATCTCATCTGCCGATATTTCGAAGGTTAATACGCTGGTAATCGCCGTAAATACAGCTCATACCAAGGCAAGCGACCTCGATATGCGAACGAAAATTGATATTGCCAACCGCAAACAGGCTATTCGCACGGCGCAGGAGACTGTTCGCAAAGTAATCGCATATTATGTCATCGGCAATTTGAATACTACAGACGTAGACTATAAAATGCTAAACATCCACCGTCCCGGTCCGTACCCGCATCTGCCGGCGCCGAAGAATATACCCGGAATAGGTCATATCATATCGGAAAATCTGGCCGTCGTTATCTCGTTTTTCGACGCCCAGACCGGCAAGCGCGCCAAGCCCGAAGGCGTACGGTCCATCGAAGCCCACTACAAGCTCGGCGGCGAACCGCTCACGGACCTCTCCGGCATGACCGGGCACAAGGTTGATACAGCTTCGCCGATGCGCCTGCAGTTCGAGTTCGACGACGAGATGAAAGTCCTCTACATCGCTTTCCGCTGGATCGGCACGCGCGGCGACTACGGCCCCTGGTCGGAAATCTACAGGATCGTCATCGCAAGATGAAACAAGCCGGTCATGCCGAATCCGGAATGTAAAAAATAGATTGAAAACGATGACTTTTCAAGTCGTAAAATCTTGCCGTGCATGGCAGATAGCCGGCGTATCGCACGCAATGATCACGTATCCCGGCGAGGAGGCCGGGCAAACGTCCTGTAATTTCGTGCGTTCGCCTTGATTTTAACCGGTCAGCAGTGATTTTTAATGATAAAAACAGTATTTTTGCACCCGTAAAATAAAAATAAATATGAGAAAAGAAGATTTTCGGGATGCATCTTCGTCGCCGAAGGCGAAACTTGGGATTGGCGATAAGGTGCGTTTTTTGAATAGCGTAGGCGGCGGGACTGTCACGGCTTTTCGGGGGAAGGATCAGGTACTGGTCGAAGACGAAAACGGCTTTGACGTACCGGTGTTGATTGCGGAATGTGTCGTTGTTGGCGAAGCTGACCGGCGGATGGAGAATAGGGAGCCTGAACCATACGTCCCACCGGTAAAAAAGGTGGCGGCGGCGAATGTTACGCCACCGGAAACGGATGGCGGGACGTCCGGGCGCACCGGCTATGCGTTTGCAGAAACACCGCAGGGTGAACGCCTGAACCTGAGCCTGGCCTTTTTGCCGGCGGAACCGAAGAATTTTATGCAGAGCGCTTTTGTTTCGTATCTTGTTAATGAAAGCAACTATTATGTGTACGTCAGCTATATGAGTTGTAAAAATAACAGCTGGACGGGGCGCTATCATGGATTGATTGAGCCGGATACGAAGATTTTCATCGAGGAAATCGAAAAGCCGGCATTAAACGAACTGGAACACACATGCGTGCAAATAATTGCGTTTAAGGAAGGGAAGTCCTTTTCGCTAAAAAGCGCCATGTCGATAGAATTGCATCTTGACATGGTGAAATTTTACAAGCTGCACTGTTTTATTCCGAATGATTTCTTTGACGAAGATGCACTTGTTATCCCGCTTGTCGTGAATGATGTGCCGGAGAAACAGATGCTGGTTTCCGCAGTGGATATCCGGGAAGCTATGTATGAAAGAAAAAAAGAGGAGCGCCGTGCACCGCAGCCTGCCGCTAAAAAAGTAAAACCCGCGAATGAGGCCGTTGAAGTGGATTTGCATATCAATCAGTTGACAGATAATGCTTCGGGTATGAGCAGTGCGGATATGCTGAACTGCCAGATGTCAAAGTTCCACGAAGTTATGAAAGCTAATGCGGGTAAAAAGGGACGGAAAACGATTTTTATTCACGGTAAGGGAGAAGGCGTATTGCGTGCTGCAATTGAGAAAGAACTGAAAACCACCTATCGGCAGCAGGTTCGTTTTCAGGATGCATCGTTTCGCGAATATGGCTTTGGCGCGACGATGGTAATTGTTTATTAAACGCTTTTGCACGGGCGCGCAGTTGCCGTGCGTATATTCTAATGATAATTCACGTTTTTATATGGAAATAGAACGCAAATTTCTGGTTAGTAGCAATGCTTTTGTTAATGAAGCCTTCGATGCAAAGCGCATTGTGCAGGGGTATATCTGTGCGGACGCAGAGCGGTCGGTTCGTGTCCGTATTTGTGGTGAGAAAAGTTTTTTAACGATAAAAAGCGCTTCGAATGAACGGGGGTGGAGCCGTTATGAATTTGACCATCCCATCGCCCCGGACGAGGCCGGAGAACTGATGAAACTGTGTCTGCCGGGACGGATAGACAAGGTGCGCTATTATGTGCAGGCCGGCGATAGCCATACCTGGGAAGTTGATGTATTCCATGGAGAAAACGAAGGGCTTGTCGTTGCCGAGATTGAGCTTGAATCCGAAGACGATGCTTTTGAATTGCCGTCGTGGATCGGCGAGGAAGTCAGCGGCGATCCGAGATATTACAATTCCATGCTTGCTCTGCATCCTTATTCGACGTGGTAAAAGGGGGCGTGGTGGCGTAGGGGCGTAGCGCGCTACGCCCTTCTCCGTTACAATCCCTCCGTTACAACATCCCCCTGGTACGACGTAAGTAAGGGCGTAGCGCGCTACGCCCCTACACAATGCACAACACACAATGCACAAAACCATGCCGTGCACAGTATAGTGCGGGAAGACAAACTGAAATACAAGGAAGTAGCCACGATTCTTGATATCTCCGTCAAAATGGTAGCTCATCTGGCTACCGCTGTCAGGAAACTCCGCGAAGCGTTACTGTCGGATCCCCGTTAGATGCAGGCCTTTTCCCTTCCTGAAAATCGGGATATTTCGCGCCCATACTCCATCATTCCCATACCGACCAGCTGACCGGCCCGATTAAACCCGCCTTGCCGTCTCCGCGATAGGGCGTCGGGACGGTTTGGTAGTGATTGGAGAGGGTGCTGTATACTAAAACTTCAATCTGATTGCTTCCGGGGCGGATATGGGGCGTGATGTCGGCCAGATAGGGCGGACTCATCAGGATGCCGGCAGTGCGGCCGTTTACGGTCAGTTCGCACGAAGCCGTTACGTCGCCCAAATCCAGCAGTATTTTGCCGCCGGCTTTGACCTCCGGCAAGTCGATGACTTTCCGGTAATACATTCCGCCCGAATAATACTTGAGCGCCCCGGTTTCCGACCAGTTTCCGGCAGCCAGCAGGCCTTTGCCGGTATGCAGTTTCACCGGTTCGCACAGCACGGCCGCACCCTGATAGCCCGTCTCGCGCATCACCGAGAATGCAACCGTCCCGACCTGTTTATGCACCTCGCCGAACGTGACTTCATACGTGCGGATACCGCCCGGCTGCGTTTTCATCAGCCGGATGTTTTTCCCCGGCACCGGTTTCCCGTCGAACCAGACTTTCGGATGTTTCCCGGCGACCGTCAGTTCCATTCCGCTCAGACCCGGCGCCGAACGGAAACGGTAGTTCCACACGCCGTACTTCCCGCCGTAGGGGTCATACATCAGGTGGTTGCCCAGCCCCCAGCGCATGGAGATGTTCCGGTCATACCCGGACGGCGACGGAGGCGCGGGCGACGAAACAGGAAACAGCGTCACGGCGCTCCGTTCGCGGAAATCGCAGTATTCGCCCGTCCGAAAGGCGAAAGTTTCTTTAGACGTATTCGGATAAGCAATCCACAGGGGATGCCAGCCTTTGCCCAGCGCGACCACCGTCTCCCGTACCGGCCGGCCGTCTATCAGGAGACTGCCGGGCCGGACGCCGTCCGTTTCAATCCGGTAATCTCCCTGCTGCGGGACGTACACCTGCGTCCGGTAGCACTGGTGGGCGCCGTGATCGAGTATCAGGAAGCCGTCGCTGACTTTTCCCTTCAATCCGTGATAACCCTGTGAACCGGGCTGATCCCATACGCCATACTGCCACGAAAATTCCAGCGGCAGGCCCGGCTCCGCCGTTTCCCGGGTCGATACCGCCGTCTCGAACGGTTCGGTCGACGGCCGGTCATACGCCAGCATCTGCGGGCCAAAACCGTACACGCTCTCCGTCCAGCCGGAATCGTCGAAATCCGGCTGCATCCAGTCCCTGTCGGTGAGCGCCGCCGGCCGATGGCGGAACGAACGCGCTTCGGCGCCGATGAATCCGTCAAACGCCGGGAAACGGAAATCTCCCCATTTGTTGTTCATGGTCGGAAGCAGTTCCGTCTCCCAGTCGCCGTCGACCGCGGTTTGCGCCGTCAGCTGCGGCTGCCGGCGCTGCGGGTCTTCCATGACGGGGACACCCGGCGAAAAGACAATCAGGCTGGAAGTGGAAGGTTCCCCGTCCATCCGCAGCCATGTGCCTTCGTCCGTCCGGCGCACCACCGGACAGGACGCCGTCGTCCCGTCGAACGCATTCCACCGTTCCACGTTGCCCGTTGCCCGGAAAAAACATTCGCTTCCTTTGGGCACATCCATCACCATGTATACCTCACGCTGTCCGGCGCGGCGGTGCAACACTTTCCCGATACCCGCATCCGGACGGAAATCGGGCGTAATCAGGGCGTGTATCTGCGCGACAGCATCCTCTTCGGAGAGGTACAGCCCCGTGCCGCCGGCGACATTCGTCTGTTTTCCGGCAGTCTTCCCGGCCTCTGCTTCCGCTGCCGTCAGGCCGAACAGTTCCCGGACGATGGCGTCCGTTTCGGGGTCGTCTTCTCCGGCCAGTGTACTCGCACGGGGAAGCCGTCCCGTCGCCAGTACGATTCCGCCGGCGCGATAATGTGCCTGCGCCTTTTGCAGCGAAGTATAATGCATAGCCTGCATGTCGGCCAGAATAAGTATCCTGTAGCGTTCGCCGGCGACCTCCAGACCGTCTTTTCCGGCTGACGCCTTCCGCAACGAAACGTAATTCATGAAATCATAATCCAGTCCGGCGTTACTCAGCCGCATGGCCAGCCTGAAGGCCTCCTCGCTGTCTGCCTCCGGATAAGCCTGCATCGACTCGACGGGATACATCAGCGCAATGTCGCATACGTGCGTTCCCTGGCTCATCAGGTAGCTCAGCCGTTCGGTGTATTCCAGCCACTTTTTCACGTGCGGCCAGTAGGGCATCCGGAAATGGAAGCAGGGCGGCGCCCATTCCCACCAGCCGCCGTGCGTGGCGTAGTACAGCCCGTGCATGCAGACCAGATTGCCGCCGGCGATGACATGGTGATCCATCTGCTGCGTGAGCCACGAACCGGAACTGCCCCATCCCATGCTGTGGAAGGCTTCGAGCCACGTGCGCGGACGTTCGTAGAGGTGGGCAATCGAACTGGACACTTTGGTCTGAAGGAAACTGGATCCTTTGGAGGGTGCGTCGTTGCCGGGGGCGGTGTACCAGCTATTAGCGCGGAAATAGTCAACGTAGGCCAGCGGTTCGCGCCCGCGTCCGAGATTGTCGCTCCCGTAAATCAGTCCGCGCTGTGCGTGCCAGTCGAAGATGGGCCGGAAATAGCGTTCCTCGGCCAGGTCGAGCAGGACTTCGCAATAGTCCAGACGTACCTTGGGCGTCATCCTGCCGACGTATTCATGCAGCGCCGGCAGCCACGGCGTCAGGTCGTATCCTTTCCGGCGCAGAAATTCTTCCCTGAAATCGTTTGACCAGGTACCGATTTTCAGCGGATAAAACAGTTCATCCTGAAAAAAGTAATTCATTCCGTCCGGGACGGCATCGCCCATGCGTTTCTCGAAACGGTCGAAGTAGACGCTGATCAGTTCTTTACCGTGTGCGGGATGAAGCAGATAGCCGTTCCGGGTGGAGACAAGGTATATCCGGCAGGCGTTGCCGGCGGGCGCCTGCCAGGTCAGCTGACCGCCGGAGACGTGCGATGAAATATCCGTGCAGACCTGTTCGTCCGGACGGTAAGCGATGGCGGCAAGAAAGTTCGGGGGCGCTGTCCGTCGATACGTCGAGCCGCCTTCCGCCACGTCCGTTTCAAAAACCAGTTCGCCCTGATAATCGCGAAATGCAGGCATCGCCGCCAGTTCGTCGGCGTAGAATCCGTTGCCTGTCCAGCCGACCGTATAGTCGTCCATTCCGGCGCCCATGCCACGGGCGGCACATGCGTCCGCAAACCAGCGCCACGTGTCCCACCAGTCTTCCGAAAAGACGCGGGG
>JAISEJ010000006.1 GCA_031264155.1 Tannerella sp.
TATAACATGATTTTAAAACTTTCTGACGGTCGAACTTCTTCAATTTTGATAGGAGAAAATATCGAAAATCTTTCCGCTTATCTTGATTCGGAAAAGATATTCATTCTGACAAATCCGGGCATATCAGAGCTATATGCCCATGTTTTTCCCAAAAATGCTCAAATAATAACAATGCCGGCGGGTGAAAAGAATAAAACTTTAGATGTTGTTCTTGATACGATACGGTGCCTGATTGATGCCGGCACTGACAGAAAAAGCCTTATTGTGGGCTTTGGCGGTGGTATTGTGTGCGATATGACCGGTTTTATTGCTTCGATTTATATGCGGGGAGTAAAATTCGGTTTTGTACCTACAACCCTTATGGCTCAGGTAGATGCAAGTGTCGGAGGCAAAAACGGCGTTAATTGTGACGGATATAAAAATATGATAGGAGTTTTCAATCAGCCGGATTTTGTTTTGTGCGATTCGAAGACGCTGAAAACGCTTCCGTTGCGGGAACTGAAAGCCGGTATGGCAGAGGTAATTAAGAGCGGTTTGATAGCAAATTCGGCTTTGTTTTCGTATGTCGAAGAAAACATTGACGCTATTTTGAACTGTGAAAAAGAACAGATTGATTTTATTGTGTCACAATCTGTTGAAATAAAAGCCCGAATTGTTGAAGCCGACGAAAGAGAATCGGGAGAACGTAAAAAATTGAATTTAGGACATACTTTTGCCCATGCCGTTGAAAAACACTCTGATAATGTCCTGCATGGCGAGGCTGTAAGCACAGGTTTGGTAATTGCCGCAAAAATTTCGGAACTGTTGAATCTGATTACAAATGAAGACTTTATCAGAATAAAAAATATTCTGAAAAGAACAGGTTTGCCCGTATCTACAAATATATCTCCGACTAACTTGCTGGAGGCTATCGGGAAAGACAAAAAAAGAGAAAATGATTTTATCCATTTCGTTTTGAACCGTGGAATAGGAGATTCGGAAGTTCGGGAAATTTTGTATCAGGAACTTGCGGCTTTGTTGGAAAAAGCATTGAAAACATTATAGTTAACATGGATTTAAACAATATATACTCAAGCAAACGAACCGGTAAAAGTACCGGACAGGAATATGCCCGTTCAATATATCGGCGTGATTATGACCGCATTATATTTTCCTCGGCATTCAGAAGGTTGCAAAATAAAACACAGGTCTTTCCTTTACCGGGCAGTATCTTCGTACACAACAGATTAACTCATTCGCTGGAGGTTTCGTCCGTTGGTCGTTCTTTGGCTGCTATTGCAGGAGAATTTATTGTGTCAAAATATCACTCGGATTTAACTCCTAAAAGTATGGAGTTTTATCTGCATGATTTACAGGATGTAGTCGCATCCGCCTGTTTATGTCATGATATTGGAAATCCTTCATTCGGACACTCGGGCGAAGATGCTATTGCCGAATATTTTAGAGAAAAGGAATCGGATAAGGCATTCAAAAATAAATTCTCCGAACCACATTGGGCGGATTTGACGAATTTTGAGGGTAATGCAAACGCTATCCGCTGTTTAACGTCCAAACAGTCGGGAAAAGAATCGGGCGGGCTGGGTCTGACTTATTCGACTTTAGCCTCGATAATCAAATATCCCTGCTCTTCACTGGCTATTGATAAAGAGATAATTCATCGCAAGAAATTCGGTTATTTACAAGCGGATAGAGATGTTTTTCTGAAAATTACCGAAGAAACCGGAATGAATAGAGTTTCAGCATTGAAATCGATATTCCCCGACTATAGCTCCTATGTATATCAAAGGCATCCTTTTGTCTGGCTTGTCGAAGCCGCCGATGATATTTGTTACAATATAATTGATTTGGAAGATGCTCACCGTCTGCGTATTATTGAACATAATGAATGTGCGGAGGTGTTTTTGCAATTACTCAGGGAACTGGAAGGCGATGATACGAAGAAGGTCAAAGAACGCCTGCTTGATATTGATGATAAAAACGCGCAAATATCATATTTACGCGCAAAATCAATCAGTTCCCTGATTTACCGCACAGGAAAGCTGTTTGGAGAAAATCTGGAAAAGATTTTGTCGGGAACTCTGAACTGCGCTCTTTATGACCTGATTAAGGATAATAATTCTTCGCTGTCGTATATTGCAAATTTCTCCGTTAAGAACATTTATAACCATCGATCGGTTGTCGAAATCGAAAATGCCGGCTACAATGTTATACGGGAATTATTGCAACACTTTATTCCTCCGATACTTAAACCCGAATATCAAAGACGTAAGATTGAAGATAAAGCAGTAAAACTGATTCCACACCAGTTTCTTTTCGATACGGAAGAACCTTATATGAAAGTACTTGGAGTTATTGACTATATTTCGGGAATGACTGATAATTATGCTGTAGATTTGTACAAAAGAATAAAAGGTATTGATATGGGAATGAATTCAGGTTCAATGTCTTTCTCCAAGTAATGAAAAGCGCGGTATATCTACTCGTTGGAAGTAATCTTGGAGACAGGAAATCGTATCTCAATATTGCAAAGCAAAGCTTGTGCGAATTTGCAGGAGATTTGCTCATGGAATCATCTGTATATGAATCGGAAGCATGGGGTTTTGTGTCGGAAAACGCTTTTCTGAATCAGGTACTGTTATACGAAACGGAATTAAGTCCCAATGAACTGTTGCAAACAATCAAAGCTATTGAAACGAAAAACGGCAGGATACATACAAAAAACGGATACTCTTCTCGCAATCTGGATATTGACATACTTTTTTACGATAATCTGATACTCAAGTCTACCGATTTGACACTCCCCCACCCTATGCTACATAAACGGAGATTTACATTGATGCCTTTGGCTGAAATCGCTCCGGACTTGTTCCATCCTGTTTTTAAGCTAAATGTCAAACAATTACTCGACAAATGCGAGGATTTGGGAAAAGTAAAATTAATTGGACAGTAAATCCGAGATATGGTAAAAAAAGGAGACGGAATCGCTCCTGTAAGATGTCCGACAGTGAAATTATAACTCTCCTGTTATGTTTTCATTTTGAAAGTTTTTGCATATTACTTATGATATTTTACTGAAATCCTTTTGTGGCGCGGCGTTTTCGAGATTTGCCCTGAGTACTTTGTTTTCGTCATGACTGAGATCGGGGTCTTGAAGCAGGATTGATTCGACTATTTTCCTGACGGCTTCGAGCAGTTCGCCATCCTTGCTTAGATCGGTTATTCTCAATTTAAAGGGCAAGCCGCTTTGCTGCGTTCCTTCGATATCTCCCGGACCGCGCATTTTCATATCTTCTTCGGCTATTTTGAAGCCGTCGCTGGTCGCCGTCATCA
>JAISEJ010000153.1 GCA_031264155.1 Tannerella sp.
ACGCCCCCGCAGGTGCAGACGAACCGCCCGGTACCCGACCTGCCGAACGCCTCCGGCATCCGGATCACGCCGAACGCAGATGGCAGTTATACGGTCGTCATCATCGGCATCCGTCAGGATATTGAGATCATCCTCGCCGTTGCGGACAGTAAATCCGATCCTACGGACAATGAATCCGTCGGCGACGCAGGCCTGGAGGTCTACACTGCTCCCGGCGCCATCGTCGTCGCGAACAGCCGCTCCGAAGCGGCTACCCTGCGGGTTTACAACCTCGCCGGGACGCTCGTCCGGCTGGCGACTGTCCTGCCGGGTACGACGCGGCTGGCTGTTTCGCCGGGCATCTACATCGTCACCGACGGTGGCGCGTTCCGCCGAAAGACGGCTGTTCTGCGGTAGGCTTAAAGACTCTAAGACTTTAAGACTTTAAGACTGAAAAAAGCGGGTACGCTTTTTTCAACAAAAGAAGTCCCGGCCTGTGAAGGCCGGGACTTCTTTCTTACGGGATACGACAGCGGCGCGATGCTTCGCGCCGCTACACTAAACCGACATCATTCCGGCGAAAGCCGGAATCCCCCAAAATCATACGCGGATTACGGGTCAAGCCCGCCATGACGGTCACAAAGCAATGCACAAAACCAGGCCGCGCACAGTTTAATAATCCGGGAACTTGCCGTTTGCAACAATTTCCGCAGGTCTCTGTGCGCTATTGCTTACGATGTTCCCGTTTTCATCAATGTAGAGGTACCACGGGATAGAAAGGGCGCCATCTTCACGGCCGAATATGCGTCGCAGATCGACGACAAACGATTCGTTAGCGCGTATGTGGTTTCCCGAAAGGCTGTAATATTTAATGGCTTCTTCCCATTGTTGCACTCGATCATCGCTGTCGATGGAAATGTAAAGTTGTCGGATATCGTTCTCTGCCAGAATCGTTTTCAACGCTTTATTGTGCGCAAACTCAGCCTTGCAGGGGCCGCACCACGACGCCCAGACGTCTACGTATATTTTCTTGCCTGCGAATGGCTTAACGGCTTCTTTCAGCGAATTTATGCCGGCATAATTATCCAGAAAACGAACCGTCTCGTCGTACGGCTGCTCTACCGTCCGATAATAATCGACGATTTTATCAATCTGCGGCTTCAGATATTTCGAATACTTACTTCTGGGATAATCTTTTTCAAACTGCTCAAAAAGAGTAATAAAATCTGTCGAATAATCGCCTTCTACGGTATTAAAATAAAGATATCCGGCCTGAAAAAACTCAAAGGCTTTACTTGTCAATTGCTGTTTCGCGCTGCTTAAAACATATGCGCGGAAAGTGCCGTCGCGTCTCATTTCTCTCATTCGGTCGGGAGTCATGTCTTTTTGTGAATAGATGCAATATTCGGTTGCAAACAATTGAACGTACTGCCTCCAAAAAGATGAGAACATAAGTCTTTCCCCATCGGGAGGATATTGCTTATAAACAGTTGCCAACGCGTCGATAAAACGGTTATACCCGGAGGTATCACTGTTTTGAATCAGGTTGTATGTTTTGACTAACAAGACGCGCGTCTTCATGGCGGCATAGTAGCAATCGCGATCGGCCATCGCCAGATCGGAGAACGATTGCGAAATTTCGCCGTCGTCCGACAACTGTCCGAACATCGTCATATCAGCCTGTTTCATGCTATCTATCCTGCTGTGAATCATATCCAAAGAGACGTCGTCATTCCACACCAGGTCTCTTACCTCCAATTCGACGAAAGCAGGGTTCGGAAGCACGGCATAGAGCATCTGCCCGGCTGCATTTGTTCCCGATATCTGCGCTTTTTTGTCGTCGCCCACTTGCACATCGTAATGTCCGCCCGGTTCGACCAGCAACTTGACTTCAACGTTCGAATGTGAGGCCCAAAGCGTGATAAACACAGGGCGACTGACGTCCGGCTTCAATTCGAAATTCCCGTCGGCGTCCGTCCGAATACTGTCGACAAAACCGTAATCGCGCACATAATAATACGACATTCCGTCAAGAGGAGCGGAATAAGCCACCAGTTGTTCGCCGCCGGTTAACTTACCCGTAATAACCGTTTCCTTTTTACTGCATCCCGTCAAAATAGCAGACAGAATAAACACGATAAATATTAACTTCTTCATTTGAATATAGGGTTTAATGTGATTGAATTTGCCACAAATATATCGAAAAAAACAACACAGCCGATATTTGCATCGATATTTTCAGCATATTTGCTCATTTTTTTGTCATACTGATGACTCGAAATGCATTTTTTATATAATTCGTGCGCAGTAATTCAATTTTTTCACGTACTTTTGGGGGCATTAATTTAAAAATAATTTAAGTATGAAACGAATAATACACTTATTAACAGCGATTGCAATGACCATTGCCGTGAGCGCCTGCTCAAATTCCGCATCAAACAAAAATTCCGCATCAAACGAAAAGACGGAAAGTAACGCTGCCGAGACAAAAAGCGAAGTATTACATGCCATGTTGACCGTAAACGGCAGTTGTGGAATGTGTAAGACGCGAATCGAAAAAACCGCAAAAAGCATCGAAGGCGTATCAACAGCCGAATGGAATTTGGAAAAACAGCAACTGCATCTGCATTTCGACGCAAACAAAACATCCCTGAAAGCTATCAGCGAAGCGATTGCCAAAGTCGGTCACGACACGGAATCAGACAAAGCCGACGACGATGTATACAACGCCCTGCCGGCTTGTTGCAAGTACAGAAAATGAAAAAACGATAATAAAGAATAAATCGTTCACCGATAAAGGGAAGTTTGATTGTCGTTGCTTTTTGCCGCCGGATTTTTGCCCGGACGGTTTTTTAGGTTTATCCGGGAAATGCGTAATTATAAGATGCAACTCCTTTTATTTACTCGACTAAAAAACTCTCCCTGCCGGTTAACCGGCAGGGAGAGTTTACTCGATCTTGATTTTTCAAAAATGTCTCACCTGTATTTTATGCAGGATGAATAGCTTCGGTAGGACAAGCATCAGCACACGATCCGCAATCCGTACACATTTCAGCGTCGATATTATAAATATCGCCTTCCGAAATAGCTCCAACAGGACATTCATCAATACAAGTACCGCAAGCGATACAATCTTCACTAATTACGTAAGCCATAATCTTTTTCTGTTTATTAATTAATAGTTTTATCACCACTTGGGGAATGAAAAATCATTACTTCCCCTGTCAATGATTATGCAAAGATATATCATTATTTTCTATACACAAATGATTTTTTCGTTTTTTTTACGTATGCAATATCTTTATCTTTCTTACGTTATTAGCTGTAAATACACTGGATTCTTGAAAAAATTAGTTTACATAATTACGTTTATATTATTTGCGCTTCCGTCGTTTTCGCAAAAACGAAAAGTGCAGAACCAGCCATATGCGGATCATAAACTGTATCACTTCGGTTTTCATGTAGGGCTGCATGCTCAGGACCTGCTCCTGACAAACAACGGGCGGGTAACGCCCGACGGTCAAACATGGTTTGCCGAGATCCCGGACTACACACCGGGATTCAGCGTTGGGGTAATAGGCGATTTATTCCTCAACCCATATATGAATCTGCGGCTCTCCCCAACCATACACTTCGGTGACAAAAGCATATTTTTCAAAGAATTAACGAGTAAAGAAGAAAAACAGGTCAACGTCCGATCCAATTATTTATCGGTTCCGTTGGATCTCAAAATATCGTCCATGCGCCTCAATAATTATCGCCCGTATATAATCGGCGGTGTATATGGAGCACTTGACATGGGACGTAAAAAGGGTAATCCCCTTTTGCTTAAACAAGTTGATTACGGCTTTGAGTTTGGCTTCGGTTGCAATATCTACATGCCATACTTCAAATTAGCACCGGAAATAAAATTCAAATTCGGATTGCCCGATATATTGGAAAAAAATCGTAGCGATCTTAACAACGAAGCCGACAAGATTTATACGGATGCTTTATCCAAAGCTACAACACGCATGGTTGTTCTGACGTTCAATTTCGAATAAGCAGTTCAAAATAAACATAAACGGAGGGCGATGCAAGTATTGCACTGTCAAAACGATCCAGCATACCTCCATGTCCGGGCAATATCTTCCCCGAATCTTTCACGCTATATGTACGTTTAAGCAAAGACTCCATCAAATCACCCCAAGTTGCCGAAACGACTGTTATTACGGCAAAGAGCAACCATTGATACCAAGTCAGATCCTTATAAAAATAAGCAAAACACATGGAAGCCGCAACAACAACAAGCAGACCGCCTCCAAAACCCTCCCATGATTTAAGAGGTGAAATGCGCCGAAACAAACGATGTTTGCCGATCCTTGTTCCAATCAGGTATGCGCTCGTATCATTGAGCCATATAAAAACAAAAATCATCAGTAGCGGCAAAGGGTTATAAACCGGCGATATCATATAAGGGATAAAACACAACAAAGAGATAGAACCGGCGCAATAACATTGTGCAAAGAGCGTCATACCCCACCGGTTAACGGGATTCGAATTATGAACATACAATTCGGATACCAATAATACCAACAAAATGATTATATAAGGTAAATAAATATTATACCCGACATAATTTCCGGCATACAAACAAGAAGCTGTAATCAAATACATGCCTCCCGCTATTCCAAAATAACGTATCCAAGCAGGGCCTTTATACTTCACAATCGTATAAAACTCATGCATCAGCGTCCCAACGATGAGACCGAATATGCCTGCAAATAAAAAGGGGTGCACACAAACAGCCGTTATTATTACGGCAATGTACACGATTCCGGTAAAAGTTCTCTGTATAAGATTTTTCAAGGTTAAATCATTTTATTGTCATGCGTCAACACTATCCGGTTCCTTATTTTCTCCGTTTTGCCTTTCCAGAAGTTCTTCACTACGCGATGTCCAGGGACGCTTTCCGAAAATATGTTCCACATCTTCCGTATATATAACTTCGGATTTGAGCAAAAGTTCGGCCAATTGATTATGCTTCTCCGTATACTCGGTAAGCAGCCGTTTTGCCCTGTCGTATTGCTCATTCACAATATTCTGCACTTCATGATCAATCATTTTTGCAGTCTCCTCGCTGTAAGGTTTCGTAAAGCCCCAATCCTGGCCGGTAGAATCATAATAATTGAGATTAGGCATCTTTTTACTCATACCAAAATAGACGACCATTGCGTAAGCCTGCTTTGTGACACGTTCAAGGTCATTCGACGCCCCAGTAGAAACAACGCCGAAAAACACTTCTTCAGCAGCGCGGCCACCGAGTGTGGCGCACATTTCGTCAAGTAATTGCTCGCGCGTCGTTATCTGACGTTCTTCCGGAAGATACCAGGCAGCCCCCAACGCTTTGCCTCGCGGCACGATCGTCACTTTTACCAATGGATTGGCATATTCCAGAAGCCAGCTCAACGAAGCATGTCCGGCCTCGTGATACGCAATACTCCTGCGCTCATTCTCCGTCATTATCTTGCTACGCTTCTCAAGTCCTCCCACAATCCGGTCGACAGCACTCATGAAATCTTCTTTCTGAACAAATTGTTTTCCATTGCGTGCAGCAATCAATGCAGCTTCATTACATACATTGGCAATATCGGCGCCGGAAAATCCGGGCGTCTGGCGTGCCAGAAAATCCGTATCTATACTCTCATCCTTTTTAATCGGGCGGAGATGAACGGCAAAAATCTCTTTTCTTTCATTAAGATCCGGCAGTTCGACATGTATCTGACGATCGAAACGTCCCGCCCGCAGCAACGCTTTATCAAGCACGTCCGCACGGTTTGTTGCGGCAAGTATAATAACGCCGCTGTTGGAACCGAACCCATCCATTTCCGTAAGCAATTGATTCAGCGTATTTTCTCGTTCGTCATTGGCATTCATGTTTACATTTTTACCTCGTGCGCGGCCAACCGCGTCTATCTCATCAATAAACACGATACAAGGCGCTTTTTCTTTTGCCTGACGAAACAAATCGCGCACACGCGAAGCCCCTACCCCTACAAACATCTCCACAAAATCGGAACCCGAAAGGGAAAAGAACGGCACATTGGCTTCGCCTGCAACCGCTTTCGCCAATAACGTCTTACCTGTCCCGGGGGGGCCTACCAGCAAAGCTCCTTTTGGTATTTTCCCGCCAAGCTCCGTATATTTACCGGGATTTTTCAGAAATGATACGATTTCCTCCACTTCCTGCTTTGCTTCCAAAAGTCCCGCAACATCCTTAAATGTCACTTTGTTCGTTCCGTCCTTGTCGAAAAGCTGAGCTTTCGATTTCCCTACATTGAAAACTCCCATTCCGCCGCCTCCTACTCCACCGGACATGCGGCGCATAACCAGAATCCATATAAGAATGATAATGACAATTGGGCCGATCGAAACCAGGATATTCCACAACAAATCATCACCTTCTTTATATGTAACGCGCGCGGATATCTTGTTTTCCGAAACCTCTTTATCATAAAAATCGGAAAATTTGTCTGCCGAAGGAATTTTGACCACCACCTTAATCCTCTGTTCCTCCGCTTTGGCTGCGTCCTGTTTAAACACTTCCCGATATTTATCTCTTTTAACCGTAGCCTCCAGAATATTTTTCTTATTGAAGACAGTCATTTCGTCAAATACGTCATCCCGCATCATCTGCTGAAATTCGGTCCACCCGATTTCTTTCACAGAGGACGAATCGTTGACAAGATATATGGCTATCAGGGGAATAAAAATGAGCGCATATATCCACCATAGATTAAAACCTGACTTTCTGTTCCCATTTGAATTTCTCTGATAACTATCGTTATTGTTGTTTTGTATATTTCTATTTTTCTCTTCCATATCGTATTCTCACAATCATATAAAAATCAATCTATATCCGAAATCCTCACAATTATCGAATCTTCCCACAAATTTTCGAGCCGGTAAAAAGAACGCGTCTCGGGTAAAAAAATATGCACAAGAACCGTGCCATAATCCATGCCTACCCATTGGGAATTTCGTAATCCGTGTACGGAAGAAGGCTTTTCCTTGAGATCTTTAAGAACCATATCCCATACCGAATCCGATAAAGATGAAACTTGATTAGGATTTTTCCCTTCACATATAACCATATACTGACATATTGTACCCGACATTTCCCGTAAGTCCACCGTAACAATGCTTCGTCCTTTTTTTTCCTGCAACCCCTTAACGATTGTTTCTACTAATAAACTTGTTTGATTCATTCAATAAAAGCCTTATTATATTCTCAATGTGCAAAGATAATGCAAACTGTGAGAAATACAAAACAAGCCAGCCTGTTTTTATCTTTTGAGGCGAAGCTTTTCAATAAATCTCTTTCGCAACCCTCCGAACGCTATCAGTTGCCATGAATGAATAAAAATGAATACTCGGAACGCCATGCTCAATTAAATCCTTACACTGCCGGATACTCCATTCTACCCCTACTTCCCGCGCCGCATCATCCGTTTTACACCGACGAAGTTCTTTTGCTAGTTCTTCGGGAATCTCGGAACGAAAAATCTTGGGTAACACCGTCAACTGGTTCACGAACACAATAGGCTTAACTCCCGGAATGATCGGTACCGACACCCCTTCCAAGCGCATTCTATCAACGAAAGCATAATATTTCGAATTATCGAAAAACATCTGTGTTACTAAATAATCTGCTCCATTTTCAATTTTTTTCTTTGCATAAAAAATATCCGACTCCATATTCGGCGCCTCTTCATGTTTCTCCGGGTAGCAAGCCATGCCGTAAGAAAACGGCGTTTCTATCCCTTCGAAAGAAGAACCGTCCAATGCAATGCCTTTATTGAACTCATTCACCTGTTCCTGCAGATCCGTAGCATAATTATGATATAACGATTTGTCTGCGGCAACAGACATATTTTTCTCATCACCACGAAGCAACAACAAATCGTGCACGCCCAGGAAATTAAGATCAATAAGTGCATATTCCGTTTCCTCCTTTGTAAAACCTTTACATATAATATGTGGCACAGCCGTAATACCATATCTGTTCTGAATAGCCGAAGCAATAGCGACGGAACCCGGGCGACGCCGTATATTAACCTTTCGCATTGTACCGTCGGCTTCCGTTTTATCAATATACTCGCTATGGTGCGATGTTATATTCACATATTTAGGATCAAATTCTATTAACTTATCTATAATATCATATATTCTCTTAATACTATTACCTTTAAGGGGCGGCAATATTTCAAAAGAAAATGCCGTTTTCTTACTTTCCCTTATGTGTCTGATAACTTTTTTCATCCGTAGTTAATAATTAATAATTTCGCGCAAATATACAGGAAAAAGTTTAGTTTCACAAAAAAACGGACAAAAAGGGGTGACATTTCATCAAGCCTGTTCACCGCCCTATGAACAGGCTGTTCAATTTTTCGATGCGACAATTTGAAATACACCCACAAAAAGTGGCTAAATCTTTTTTTGAGGTGCCGGATAGACCTGCAATCGATAAAATTAAAAGAATCACTTGCTTCTTTTGTCTCCCGCGGCCAAAATTAAAAGAAGCAGTTGCTTCTTTTATCTCCCGCGGCCAAAATTAAAAGAAGCAGTTGCTTCTTTTGTTTCCCGCGGCCGAAATTAAAAGAATCACTCACTTCTTTTGTTTCCCGCGGCCGAGTAGACATGAATCCTCAGTAAGGAGTGTAGCAGCTGTTCTGCCTGGGGTGTTGCTTTTTTGGGACATATCTTTTTTCCGGCGAAGGTAGTAATTTTTCTCCGGAACCTCAAAAAAAGATTTAGCCCAAAAAGTAGCGTAATTCCAAAATAATTATTAAATTCGCAGGCTCAAAACAATATCATAATATTATACAATGATGGAAAATATAAAATGGTCAGAATTGCCTTTCGGTTATATGAAAACCGATTATAACGTAAGATGTTTATACAAAGACGGGAAATGGGGAGAGTTGGAAATATCTTCTTCCGAAATTTTAAATATACACATGGCGGCAACATGCCTGCACTATGGACAGGAAGCCTTTGAAGGACTGAAAGCATTCCGTGGAAAAGACGGCAAAATACGCGTTTTCCGAATGGACGAGAATGCGAAACGCCTTCAGTCGTCAAGCCGTGCCATCAAAATGGCAGAGTTTCCTTTGGAAAAATTCGAAGAAGCGGTGCGCAAAGTTATACTCCTTAACCAACGCTTTATCCCGCCGTACGAAAGCGGTTCATCTCTCTATATACGTCCGCTGCTCGTCGGAACAGGCGCTCAGGTAGGCGTAAAGCCTTCGGAAGAATATATGTTCCTTGTTTTTGTAACGCCCGTAGGCCCTTATTTCAAAACCGGCTTTAAACCCTCAAAAGTATGTATAATGCGTGATTACGACCGTGCTGCGCCGAAAGGAACCGGAATGGTAAAAGTAGGCGGTAATTATGCTGCAAGCCTCGTCGCCGGACAACAAGCACAGGCCGGAGGGTATGCTGCCGTACTTTATCTGGATCCGAAAGAAAAAAAATATATCGACGAATGTGGCCCGGCAAACTTTTTCGGAATCAAAGACAATAAATATATCACGCCGATATCCGGTTCAATACTTCCTTCCATAACAAACAAAAGCCTTATGGAACTCGCCGGAGTGTTAGGATTGACGGTAGAACGGCGTCCTGTGCCATTTGAGGAGATCGCAACGTTCGACGAAGCAGCCGAATGTGGTACGGCCGCCGTCATCACGCCTATATCACAAATTGACGATCTCGACGAAAATAAACAATACATCATCGCCAAAGACGGAAATGTCGGCCCTATATGCGAAAAACTGTACTATAAACTCAGAGCCATACAATACGGTGACGAGCCGGATATGTTCGACTGGACAAAAATTATCGAATAACAGGATAAAACCGTTTCGAGGGTCGCAAAAGTCAAATACCGCCCGACCAGCCATAATGGTTGCCGACGCTATGAAACCGCCATAGGAAGAGCAATGTTTCCTATGGCGGTTTTTTCAATAATTCTCACTACGTCGGAAAATAATTGCAATTCTTTTTCGAAATACTGTAACTTTTTCCGAAAATAAACGTCATATATAAAAATCAACTCATCAACTAAACCTATATCATTATGAAACAAGAATTGAAAAAGACTGCATTATCTTCAATCATGATCTGCGGCATCCTATTTTACATAACAAGCTGTATAAATATTAACATCAGCAACGGATTCCCCCGATCATTAATCGGAAACGGTGTCATGAAAGAAAAGAAACGGAGCGTAACGGATTTCGACGCAATTGACGTAAGAGGTTCCATCGACGTAATCATATCGGATCGGAACGATGCCCCCGTCATAGTATCGGGAGATGAAAACCTTATCGACTCTATCAAAACCTATGTTGACAACGGAACGTTAAATATACATTTCAAGAATGGTCTCGGATACACATCAAAAATCGGACTGCGTGTAACCGTCCCAAACAACGGACATATTAAGAATGTAAAGGCTTCCGGTTCTTCCGATGTTACGATCGAGGGATGCATAACGGCTGATAATATATATGTCTCCGGGAAAGGAAGCTCCGATATCAAAGGAAATATAAAAGCCGGGAACTGCGAACTTAATTTCAGTGGCAGCAGCGATTATAAAGGAATGATAGAAGCCGCCAACTGTAAGATAAGGTGCTCGGGAAGTTCGGACTGCGTAATAAGCGGTAGTGCGGATATCTGTAATATATCCATGTCGGGCAGTAGCGATTTTAAAGGATACGACTTTGTTGTTAAAAAATTCACTTGTTCCGCTTCCGGCTCTTCGGATGTGCAGGTGACATGTACCGAAGAACTATATGCAAAAGCCAATGGTTCGTCCGACGTATATTACAAAGGCCCTGCCAAGGTGATGAGCGTACAGACTTCCGGTTCGTCCGACTTACATCACAAATGATTATACAACTGCCAACATAAAATAACGAGCAATGTTGAAAGAAAGGCAATTAATATTCGGTATTTCCGCGTACGAAAATATAACATAATCATAGCCAAACACATATATGAGAGTACGAGCGTAAAAAAGTCGAAACGAATTGATACGGTCGCTCCCGGTATTGAAGAAAAACGTTCAACAACCCACATCATACTATCCGTCATTGCTTCGAGTGCAGAGCGTAATAATCCGGTTCCGGGAGTCGACGACGGAATCAACATCCATAATAAAGCCATGGGGATAAGAATCGTAGAAAGAAGCGAAAGAAAAAGATTCGTAAACAGGAAAACCATCGAACTTTGTCCAAAATAATAGAAACACAGGAAAATGGTTCCTGTCTGCGCCGAAACCGTTACCGTCAAGGTGTTCCAAGGCGACGCCAACAGTGGATTCTTCACTTCCAATAAACCGCTCAAACGAGGCTGAAGGTATAAGATGAAAAATACGGCTATATAGCTCAATTGAAAACCTATATCGAATAGATATAACGGATTGTACACAAGCATGCAGAAGGCAGCCCCGGCCAAGGTATTATACTTGTCCGGCCTCCTGCCTGACATTTGTCCGGCCAAATATATGCTAATCATAACGGCAGCCCGCACGGCTGCCGTTGCAAGACCAGTAGTATACGTAAATATCCATATAAAAAGTATCGTAAGCGTATACTTTAAATAGCGAAAAAAAACGACCCGCACAAGCATAAATGAAAGTATCAGACTGATAAACATTGATATGATACCGACATGAAAACCGCTTACGGAAAGCAAATGCGACAATCCCACCACTGAAAATTGCCTACTCACTTCCTTCGGCATATTTCTCCGATAGTTGACCGTTATAGTTGCAAGCACGGATTTTTCTTCGTCCGAAATATGCAGCAAATCAAGTTTATCGACCATACGTTCCTGAAACGCTACGGCTTTCGTCAGTAATAAACCCGGCTCTGACGCACGCCCTGCCTGCTGTTCAGCAAGTGACATGCGCTGTATTGAAAGAAATATAAGAAGGCCGGCAAAGATAACGCCCCATACCCAACGGTTCCGGTAACCGAATGACAAATTTTCATACCGTTTCGAGACGAAGAAAGATATAACGACAAAAACAACTACGTTTATAAAAAGTGCGATTGAAACCCTCTGTAACGGAAAGCATAACTGGAGAATCGTTCCTGTTATCCAAAAAACAAGCGGCCTGACAAAAGGCCGCTTGTGTATTTCATTTATAATCGCCCCTTCGCCATAGCTCATGGGACAAGCATTTTCAAATCTTTTATAGTTTCTATCGGATTCGCCGATTTAAAAACAAAATTCCCGGCGACCAGCACATCCGCACCGGCAGCCAACAGCCGTTTTCCCGTATCAAGATTTACACCACCATCAATTTCGATAAGGGTTTGAAGTCCTTTCGACGATATCATCCGTTTAAGTTTTGTCGTCTTCGCTATGGAATGTTCGATGAACTTCTGCGCTCCGAAACCGGGGTTAACCGACATCAACAGAACCATATCCACATCGGCGATTATGTCCTCAAGCAACTCTGCCGGAGTATGCGGATTAAGCGTGACGGCCGCTTTCATTCCCGCATCTTTTATTGCATATACCACACGATGCAGATGCGCACACGCTTCATAATGCACATTCATCATATAGGCTCCCGAAGCGGCAACCTCTCTAATAAATTTCTGAGGCTCAACGATCATGAGGTGAACATCAAGAGGCTTTTTACAAATTGTACGAACGGCTTCCATAACTGGAAATCCGAACGATATGTTAGGAACAAACACGCCGTCCATTACATCAATATGCAACCAATCCGCATCACTCGCGTTAATCATCTCTATCTCCTGTTGCAAGTGCAGAAAATCCGCCGACAATAACGACGGGGCTATTTTATGATTTTTCATTTACCATGTTTTTTTAATCTCCACAAAGATACATATTTTTACCATATAATCAATCTTTTTTCCAAATATCAAAACATCCAAACCGGCACACAAAAAAAGCGCTTACAGGGAAGCGCTTTTTTTACAAGTTAATTTAGTAACGTTTTTACAATTTTTCGCTTTTGCCCCGGCTCAAATTCATAAGTTCGTGCAAAATGGCGAATGAGCATCAATGTATCGGCACGCGGTCCGGGTTCTACTTTCTTCATTTTTTTCTCAGATACAATAACATGAGGCGTAAAATTCATCATAGGCAATAGGATTAAAAATAGATTTCTGTTATCAAAACGCCTGTGTCTGAATTTTATTGTATCCTGGATAACTTTTTTTGTATTTTATGTTGTTTATAAAAAAAATGGCATTGTTAATTTAGTATGGACAATTCATTATTCAACTTCATCATAAGTAAATATAGCGATGTCTCAATCATAAAAGTCGCTTTACTGTAACATTTTGTTTTTCGTTTAAACCGGACCGGATAATGTCTTATTCTACTGTTACAACCTTCTACGGTAAATGTTTCCGCTTTCGTTTGCAAGTGTTTTTCGGAAGGGACAAATTCTTCGTAACTCTTCCAATGGTCGGATGCAAAAAAACAGATGTCCAACTCTTTTACTTTATCCCACAGTTTCAATCCCGTTTTTGTCGAGCGGTCTCCACAGACAAAAGAGAGATTCCGTTTTCCATATCTATCCAGTTCAACCACGGCTATTCTTTCGTTCCTGTCCGGCAATTCCAAATGTCCTTTCCTTTGTTTTACCCACTGATAGACCGTTCCATAACTTATATGCAGCACCCTATCGCCCTGAACCCAAGTCCTTCCAAATACAACTCAAAGGCTTGACGCTTTACTTGCTTGCTCTTTACATCGGACTTCCTTTCTTCCGTGTAATGATACTTGCATTCTTTACATTTATATCTTTGGAGACCCTTTATTAAGCCATCTTTGCAGTGATTTATACTGACGCATCTCGAACATTTCATAACGTTTTTTTCTGCAAAGATAATATATCTATATCAAATTAATAATACCTTTTTTTCCAATAAAACAATATTTTTTCGATTTCATTATCAATGATTTATCTTAAGGTCGAGTAGGCCTAAGCATTTCAGCCCAAGCCTCTCACAGAACCGTACGTGAAAGCCTCCCCTCATACGGCTCTTCTTATCCAAACGGTTTCAATCTGTTGGGTTTGGCTCCATATTGCCAGTGATAAACAAATGAGGGCTTTCAGATGCCACTTTTATCAACTATTTATAAACTTTGTCCGGTTTTCGCCTAAAGCACTTATATTCCCTTTCCACTCACCGAGCTAACTTTAGATTGATTTCTTGAAGAAAGGATTTCAGCGAACTGCTATAAAATTTCCCATAGTAGTTTATCCAGCCACGAACTTCTGCACTTATCCCAACAGCAATGTCGGATAATTTTATCTGAACACGTCTGTTCAGGTTCCAACACCGCATCTTTTCGCGAATGTGTTTTCTGGATTTCTTGCTTATTGCAGGAGAATAGCCATTGAAAAAACTGTCCATGTCTGTTTCTCGAAGCTCAAGGTTGAAATGTATAATCCAGAAAATCAAACGTGATTTCCTTATACTCTCCCCTTCTTTTTCCGCCCTTGCAACATACAAGATGAGTGCTTTAAGCCTTTGGGATTCTTCGAGATTCCGACAATGACATATTGTATCGGCATAACGCTCAAATGGAATGAATGGATAATGAATTGACATCCATTTGTGTACCCCATAAGTAAGGCTGAAGCAAAAACTAAATCCCTTCTTTACAGAGTGTTGCAAAAAAAGATTGTATTTTTCTTTCTGCAAGAATCGTGCCCCAACCTACCGTACGGAAGCCCTAACTATACTTATTTGCAGGAAAAACAGAGGCTATATTCACCTTATATTATTTTGATATGGTATTTTGTTTCAGTTGCCCGTAAAATCTCATTTTTATTTTAAATAAGCAAAATCTCTCTGTGATTTATTTGTGTCTGTTAGATTTTTTTAAGTAAAATGTGATCTACATACACTGGCAAGCCTCCCGGAATTAATCATCGAATCTTTCTATCCGACAAGTAATCTATCATGCGCTCGATGGCTTTGCTGCATACGGGGCAAAAGGATTTCAAATCACGCATCATGCAGTGGTCCATCGGGCGGTATATTCCTTTGGCGAGGTAGCCTCCGCCTTCGAAGACGCCCAATTTGTCGGAATACGGCGCTTCCAGAGGCGTTGGGACAGGAGTTCCGGGCGGCAGCATGTCTTTCCATTTTTTATCGAAGTCGACCAGGGTGGTGATGTTAGGCTCCCATGGCTCGAAGTTGAGGTTGTAGAAATCACTGTATGATGTTTCGGACGAAAAATATTCATCGGCAAGGCCGGCGAAGCTGTGTCCGAACTCATGCACAAATACCTGGATGGTACGCTCGTTATCGGCCGTTCCGATGGCATAGAAATTATACATCCCGCCACCACCGTAAACTTCGGAGTTGACAAGCACGAAAACGGCATCGCATGGGATATTCCACACGGCATCGCGAATGGATTTCATATCGGGCGTCGTCAGGTAACGGTCTGTACCGAACGTATAAAAGCCAGCATTTAACGCCGTATTTTTAAAGATTCCCCGGCCGGAGAAATCTGTCCCAGACTCTTCGGATTCGAGGAAGACAGCCCGGACATTGAAGTCTTCGCGATGCAGATCGTAGGGCGGCACGGCAAACAAAGCATCGGTAAAACGTTTCGCATCGGCAAAAAACTTATCTTTTTCAGATGCCGTGTATCCTTCGGCGACAAAAGCCAAATCTACTTTTCCTGCCGGCTCGCCCGCTATCCGGATGTCCATTACCGGATGTTCCTTCAAACGGCTACGTTCGATGAAAATGCTCGACGGGTCAATATTGAGCGTCATCAGCGTATCCCGGTTGTTTGTGGAACGGTTCTGCGCCAGCAGCACGACCGTCGCCGAACGATGAGGGAAAGGCATCACAATACTGTTTACCCACGCCTGCGTTTCCGTTTTTGCCTGTTCCGTCGTACGCCATTCTTCGAACAGCGTATTGAATCCACGCGAATAAACAAGCTTCCCGCTCGCCTGATCGTACGCTTTCAACAGATATCCTCCATATTCGAAGGGGTCTATAAGATTTTCACGCGGACCGCCCCACACCGGCTCCTCACGCAGTTGCATCAGCGCGGCAGACTGCCCGACGGCATTTCCACAGAGCGCAAAGTCCATTCGCAACTGTTTCCCATTGAAACAGGTATTAAAAGCAACCTGTGCATAAGACGACAGGCTCGATAGCAAAAACGCAGACAAAAAACAAAAAATGCGATTCATACAGGTTGAGGATTAAATTTTCAATTCAAATTCGTCCGCATCTTTCCAGACCGGAAATTTGGTGCGCAGTTTATCGAGATCGGCGCGTTTGATAATTCCGGTAACCGTTTTCGCTTCTTTCTCGCCGGCGTCGAACAGTTTCTTGCCCTTAGGTGAAATTATCAGCGACCCGCCATGATATTTAAATTCATGTGCATCAATGCCGATACGGTTCACGCCGCATACATAGCACATATTTTCGATTGCCCGCGCCTGAAGCAACGATTTCCATACTTTCTTGCGCGCTTCAGCCCAATTGGCTACATATATCAATACATCATACTCATTATCCACATTGCGACTCCATACCGGGAAACGCAAGTCGTAACAGACCATCAGGCAGATTTTCCATCCCCGGAAGTCAACGACGAGGCGGCTCGTTCCCGACGAAAAATATTTATCTTCGCCGGCCATGCTGAACAAGTGGCGCTTATTATAATAAAATTCCTGTCCGTCGGGGGTGATGAAAAATGCACGATTAAAATACCGTCCGTCGCCGGAGGAAGCCATGAAACTGCCCGTTACGGCCAGATCGTAATCCCGGGCATACGTCTTCACGGCCCGGATTGTGTTCCCGTCGTCAGGCTCCGACAAATCTTCCACCCGCAACGACAGCCCGGTGGTAAACAATTCCGGCAACACGGCCAGATCGGTTTTTCCCTTCAGACGGCGAAGCAATTCACCGTAGTAACCGATATTCTCATTCACATCTTCCCAAACGATATGGGATTGTACCATGCTGATACGTAAAGAACCGAAATCTTCCATAATTAATATTTTAAGTCATTAAACCTTTTCGAAATTTTTATCATGACACCCTCTAATCCCGTCGTACATCGAACGGATGGCAAGAATATCCCTGTCCGTATTGCCTGTGGGATAAAGCGTCGCCTTTATGCCGACCTCCTTCCGTCCGTAATCAATATACGCGACCTGGATCGGGACTCCCGCTTTCAGGGCAATATAATAAAAACCCTTTTTCCATTCCTTCGTTCTCTTGCGTGTACCTTCCGGGGTTATTGCAATATGAAACGTATCATGCGCGGCAAATTCCCCGGCAATCTGTTCCGTCGTCGATGATGCCCTGTGACGGTTAACCGGTATCCCTCCCATACTCTTAAACAGGATACTGAAAGGAAAAAAGAACCACTCTTTTTTCATCAGAAACTTGGATTTTTTCCCTACGGCATTATAAAAAAGTTTGCCCAGCGTCAAATCAAGATTACTCGTGTGAGGCGCAACACATATAACGGATTTGGGAATATCACCGCCGTCAGGGCCTATCGTCCATCCGAATAAACGCAGAATCCATCTGCATAACGTACGCTTTATCTTCAATTCTTTATATTTTAAACGAGGCGTAAAGATAGATAAAATCCGAATAACACAAATGTTTTTCCAAAAAAAATAAGGGAGAACCCTCCCGGCTCACCCTTATTCCAATCAATTATGGTCATTACACTCTACACAAAATCCGATTTTAAGACTGAACCCAGCGCACATAAGCGAAATCCGTACGATGAGGCAGATTTTCATTATAAGGATAGATGCGGAAGCCGACTTTCAACTGTCCGATCTCCATTGTTGTACGCTTCAGCTCAAAATAGAGCCTTGCGCCTTCTTCCTTTACCAGCGTGAACGGTTCCGACTGCACAAATTCCAGACGATGATTTTCGGGATTGTCACGCGTATATACAATGTCTATGCCCAGCATGCTCTTGAGGTCCTTGCGGTTTATAACTATTTTAATAATGTATTCTTCGCCTACGGTCGGCTGAAACACTTTGGGGTCATACTGGAACGATTCCACCTGGAACGAATCCCAGTGAGCCGCAACTTCCTTTTTCCAGTCCGAAATATTTTTAGCTTCTGCGAATCTGTTTTTTACAAGCATTTCGGAGCGAACTGCCAGTTTGTTGTAAAACCGTTTGAAATAATCGTCCATCATACGTTTCATCGTATAGTCGGGCGCGATCTGCGACATTGAGTTTTTGATATACTGTATCCATTCCGGCGAATAGCCTTTGCTGTTCTTCGCAAAGTATAGAGGAATAATTTCATCTTCCAGCAGATGATATATGGTCGCAGCGTCGAGCTGGTCCTGATATTGCTGGTTATCGTACGTGCGTTTGTCGGTGAGCGCCCATCCTGCGCCTTCGCGATATCCTTCGTACCACCAGCCGTCGAGTACCGACAGGTTCAGGACGCCGTTCATTTCGGCCTTCTCGCCTGATGTTCCGGATGCTTCAAGCGGACGCGTAGGCGTGTTAATCCACACATCCACACCGGGAATCAGGCGCCTGGCAAGGCGCATGTCATAGTTTTCAAGAAATATGATTTTACCTAAAAATTCAGAGCGGCGCGATACTTCCACAATGTGTTTAATAAGCCCCTGTCCGCCTCCGTCGGCAGGATGCGCTTTTCCCGTATATACGATTTGCACGGGATACTGTTCATTATTTACGATTTTGGCCAGACGGTCGAGGTCCGTAAATAACAAGTGCGCGCGTTTGTACGTTGCAAAACGGCGTCCGAATCCCAATAACAGCGCGTTCGGGTTTATGCGGTCGAGAATGGTTACGACTTTCGACGGATCCCCCTGGTTCTTAAGCCAGCTTTCCCTGTATTGCGTTTTTATGTAATCAATAAGTTTCTTTTTAAGGGTCTTGCGTATGTTCCAGATCTCTTCGTCGGACGTTTGATGTATCTGTTGCCAAAGCTCTTTGTTGGACTGGTCTTTAATGAAATCTCCGCCAAAATTCTCATAGCAGAATTTCTTCCATTCCGTAGCCATCCATGTCGGCATGTGTACACCGTTCGTGACGTATCCTACATGCAGTTCTTCGGGGAAATAGCCTTTCCACATGGACGAGAACATCAGTTGCGAAACCTTGCCGTGCAGGTAGCTTACGCCATTGGCTTCCTGGCATGTGTTGAGAGCGAACGTGCTCATGCAGAATTTATTGTCGCTTTCCGGATTCGTGCGCCCCATGTTGATAAATTCCTGCCAGGAGATGCCCAGCCTGGACGGGAAATGCCCCATGTATTTACCGAACAGCGTTTCGTCAAAATAATCATGTCCTGCCGGTACGGGCGTATGCACGGTATATAAGGAAGAAGCGCGCACCACTTCGAGCGCTTCATTAAATTCCAGCTTGTCGTTTTCGATATAATCGACCAGGCGCTGTACGTTGAGGAATGCGGCATGGCCTTCGTTGCAATGGTATACCTGTTTTTTCAGTCCTAACTTATTCAGCAATAAGATTCCTCCGATACCCAGCAGATATTCCTGCTTCATGCGGTTTTCCCAGTCGCCTCCATACAACTGATGGGTGATCGGACGATCCCATTCGCTGTTTTCCGGTATGTCCGTATCCATCATGTACATAGGGATACGTCCGATGCTTACCTTCCATATATTTGCATAAATGATGCGGTCATGAAACGGAACTTCCAGCGTCATCGGGGAACCGTCGGACGCCGTGACCTGCGTTATGGGGAGTTTCGAAAAATCCTGCGCTTCATAATTTGCAATTTGCTGTCCGTCCATTGACAGCGACTGTGTGAAATATCCGTAGCGGTAAAGAAGGCCGACCGCGACGAGGTCGATATTGCTGTCGCTTGCTTCCTTGAGATAATCGCCGGCAAGGATTCCAAGACCGCCGGAGTATATTTTCAGTACATTGGTTAGGCCGTATTCCATACTGAAATAGGCGACAGACGGCTTCGTGCGATCCGGCGACCTGTTCACGTAAGCGGTAAACAGATCGTATACGTAATCTATCTTAGCCATCATTCCGCCATTCTCCATGATTTCTTTCATCCGTTTGCTTGACAGCTTCTGGAGCAACAAGACCGGATTGCCTTCCGTTTCTTTCCACAATTTGGAGTCTATTTCTCCGAAAAGGTTAGCTCCTTCATGATTCCAGACCCACCATAAGTTCGCTGCAATCTCGTGAAGTTTCTCTAATTTTTCGGGAAGTTTCGAATGTGGAAATATATCTCTCCATATCGGTTCGTTCGAGTTTGTTGATAAAATTTTCATGTCTGTATTTTTTTTACTGCCGCTGCAAAGATATAAAAGTATTTGTGAATTCTCGGAATTTCAGTTTCTATTTCTTTTCCCGGCATTTGCTAAAGCTGTTTCAAATGCTGTATAGTAGTATGTTATAAATTTATCCCAGGATGCCTGCCGGGCAATATGAAAACAGTTATTACGCACCGCCCGGGCGTCGGCGCTCATAAGCTCCGAGAGTGCGTCCGCTATATTGTTAACAACCTCGAAGTAGTTATCGTCCGTGCGTTTTATTACGGATACGCCTTCTTTGATGTCGTTACCGGATACCAGCGTGCTTGCCCACATTCCGAATCCGGCAAGATCGGTTGTCACGGTAGGCGTCCCAAACGCAATGCTTTCCAGGGGCGTGTATCCCCACGGCTCGTAATAGGAAGCAAAAACCGTAGCGTCCATGCCGATCAGGAGGTCGTAATACGGCATGTTGAAAATCCGGTCATTGCCGTCCAGATAACAGGGGACGAATACGATTCGCAGGTTTTCGGACGCGGAATTTGTAAAACCGGACGAGAAGATGTAATTCATCACACAGTCTTCGTTCATGTTATTCAGCCAGTGCGTCAGGAAAGGCGTCTGCATGGGCGCCGTCATATTGTAATCATTTTCGAGGATATACTTCAGGTCTGCCCTTGCTGCATACACCCATGCCGGCACCATGATGAATGCTACCGTTTCGCGTTCGTTCACCTTCGACCGGCGAAGGACGTTCATGGCGTCGATGAAGACGTCTATGCCTTTGTTCCTGTATTCGTAGCGTCCGCTTGTGGAAACAAGAAAAGCGTCTTTAGCGACCGGTCGACCGGTAAGTTTTTCCACTACGTACATAAGCCTCCGGCGCGCTTCCTCCCGTTTTTTCACATATAAATCTCCGCCGGGCACAAAATCCATCTCGAAGCCGTTGGGCGTGACCACATCCGGCGCTTTATCCAGCAACTGTTCACATTCCTGAGCCGTAATATCGCTTACCGTAGTGAAACAGTCCACAAACATGGCCGTCTGTTTTTCCAGCGAATGTTTCGCTTCCACGTTGAGTTCTTTTGCCATCCGGTCGCCGCTGTACGATTTCAGGTAACTGTACAGGGGCTTATGATTGCCGGCAATGGAGCGTCCCGTTGTCGTTGCGTGCGTTATAAATAATGTAGCAATGTCGGGCACATATTTTTGTATGTACAAAGCGCCCATCCCGAGCATCCATTCATTGAAAACGGAGACGACTTTTTTGCCTGTCAATTGATAGAAACGATAGAAGTTCTCGATGACTAACCCGGCGGCATAAGCAAAGATGCAGGAATCGTCATAATCTCCGTATGCATGTGACGAGTTTACGCGGAAAGAGTTCCACATATCGTAATAGAGGGAATCCCTCCGGTCGAAAAATGTTTTGTACGAAACTAAAAAGACAAGCGGTTCTCCGGGAACGTTCCAGCGTCCGGTTCTGATTTTAAGATTTTCCGGCAACGATTCCATCCAGTCGCGGAAGAGCGTGCCGTCTTCCGTAAAATCGTTCGGATTATCGTCCAAATCCGGTCCGATAAATATGATCCTGTCATCGAAATCATTTTTCAGCGTCCGGGCTTTTGATGACAGAACCGTGTATATACCGCCTACTTTATTACAAACTTCCCAACTACTCTCAAAGATATAATCAAGTTTTATCATTCAAATTGTATATGTTCCAGAATTGGCCGGCAAAGATAGTAAAAAAATCGGTTATATTGCGTGCGGCCTAAAATTGTGAGATTATGTTGCGCTGTAATCGCGTAGGGGCGTAGCGCGCTACGCCCTTATTAAGGCGTACCGCAAGAACGTACCACAAGAGGGCGTAGCACGCTACGCCCCTACGCAATACGCAATACACAATACGCAAATACACGAAACCATGCCGCATGAAGTATAAATTGCAGTTCCGGTTGCAATCCGGTCAGATTCCTTCCGTCAGCATTGCGGATGGAAGCTGCCCCGGAAGCGGGTCGCTTTTCCGGGCTATCGACGGATCGCTTTCCAGTACTGTCGACGGGTCGCTTTCCAGGCCGCTCGACGGGTCGCTTTCCAGGCCGCTCGACGGATCGCTTTTTAAGCTATAAGCGGGTTGTCCCCGGGGGCGAGGCATCTCACAAAACCATGCCGCATGAAGTATAATTCCTCATGTTACGCAATTGCCTGATTACAGAACTGCACGATACGCCCCCGGCTCGGAAGCGGATACGCTCCCAGCTTGCTACGCAATGCGCAACCAGTCCGGGGATATGCCGGGCAATTGCGTAACATGAGTTAATTCTTTTTTTGAGGCGCTATTATAAGTATAATGAAGCGGGTATATTTACGTCGTAAATCCTTAGAATCGAAAACAAAACCGGAGATATGCCGTCTTTTTACGGAAAATAATCCTATATTTGCACGCCGCCTGTAAAAAAAACAGGCATTGTACAACATTTCATTTACGACAAGAGCCATGGACAGTCCCATCATGCACGAGCAGCTTACTATTAATGAACAGAATCCTATTATTGCCAGGCATTACGATTATGATCATTTTACGTATCCGTGGCATTTTCACAGCGAATATGAAATCATCTACGTGAAAGAAAGCCACGGGGAACGCTTCGTCGCCGACAGCGTGGAGCATTTTAATCCGGGAGACGTGATACTGCTGGGCAGCAATCTGCATCATTATATGAGAAGCAGCGATGTTTACTACAAAGGCAATCCCGATTTAAGGGTACGAGGAGTGGTTATACAGTTTGCGCACGATTACATGTCCCACGCAATTGACAGATACGCCGATTTCACACATGTGCGGTTATTACTGAACCATGCGAAAAGAGGTTTTTATTTCCCCTGTCCCCAGAACAGCGAAATCATTCGATGCATAGAAAATATCCCGCTTCAAAACGGGATTCACCGCATGATCGGCCTCCTGCTTTTGCTGGACAAAATGGCGACGTTCAGGGAAAAACGTTTCATCGGCAGTCCGCGTTACAGCGAAAATACGTCGGGATTTCCCGGCAGCCGGATCGAAAAGGTATTGTCTTACCTGAATTATCATTACACGGAAAACTCAAGCCTGGACGATATGGCTTCAAAGTTTTCCATGAACACATCGGCCTTTTGCCGCTATTTCAAACAGAATACGGGCAAATCCTATATCGACTATATCCAGGATCTGCGCATAGGCTATGCCTGCAAACTGCTGATCGCCACATCTTTCGATATTTCACAGATCAGCCTTGAATGTGGCTATAATACCATCTGCCATTTCAATAAAATATTCAAACGAAAAACGGCCCTGACCCCTTCCGAATACCGCAATAAATTCATCCGTTAGCCGTCCGCCATGCCGTAAAGGTATCGTAAGGGCGGGGCGCAGGATGACCGGGCGGGCGGTGAGTTTCCCGTGCTTAACGCGGCTAAACCGGATTTTATTCTCCTGCGCTTGCGAAACCGAAGTTTTTCATGTATGTTTGCACTTATTTTGCAAAATGGAGTTTAAGATAGAACATACGGACAAGGCTTCCGGCGCGCGTGCGGGATTGATTGCGACGGATCACGGTTGCATTGAGACTCCCGTTTTTATGCCTGTAGGGACACAGGGCGCGGTAAAAGCCGTGCACATGACGGAATTAAGGGACGATATCAAGGCGCAGATCATCCTTGGCAACACATATCACCTGTACTTGCGACCGGGGCTGGAGATCCTGGAGAAAGCGGGCGGGCTTCACCGTTTTAACGGCTGGAGCCGGCCGATACTGACCGACAGCGGGGGCTTCCAGGTGTTTTCGCTTGCCGAAAACAGGAAGCTAAGCGACGAAGGCGCCGAGTTCCGGTCGCACATAGACGGAAGCAAACACTTCTTTTCCCCCGAAAAGGTGATGGACATACAGCGTTCGATAGGGGCAGACATCGTGATGGCTTTCGACGAGTGCTGTCCGGGCGACGCGGATTACGGCTATGCAAAGAAATCGCTGCTGCTTACGGAATCATGGCTCACACGGTGCGTCGGGCGCTTCGACGGCACGGCGCCCAAATACGGATATAGCCAGAGCCTGTTTCCTATCGTCCAGGGGTGCGTATATCCCGAACTTCGCAAACGGGCGGCCGAAAACGTTGCCGGCATCGGAGCGGACGGGTATGCGATCGGCGGCCTGGCCGTCGGCGAACCTGTCGAAAAAATGTATGAGATGATAGAAATCGTAAACGGGATATTGCCGAAAGACAGGCCGCGCTACCTGATGGGAGTGGGGACGCCCGTCAATCTGCTGGAGGCCGTCGAGCGGGGCGTCGACATGTTCGACTGCATCATGCCTACCCGCAACGGGCGTAACGGGCAGCTTTTCACAGTCAACGGAACGATGAACATGCGCAACCGCAAATGGGCGGACGACTTTTCGCCGATAGACGGCGTGCACGGCTGCTCCTTTGTCGACACGGCGTACAGCAAAGCTTACCTTCATCACCTCTTTAAGGCCGACGAGATACTGGCGCTCCAGATCGCTTCCGTTCATAACCTGGCTTTTTACCTGTGGTTCATGAAAGAAGTGCGCTCCCGCATCGCGGCAGGCGATTTTTCATCCTGGAAAAGAAGCATTATTCCGGAACTAAATAAACGAATATGAAGTTAAAAGGCCTCAAGCTAAAACGCATCGACCGGTATATCATCCGTCAGTTCCTCGGGACGTTTGTCTTTGCCATGACGGGCATTATCCTGATTGTCGTCGTCTTCGACGTCAATGAGAAGCTCGACAAATTCATGGTGCCGGAAATCACGCTAAGGGAGATTGTCATGGATTATTATGTGAATTTCATACCTTATTTCCTAAGCATGTTCGCTTCGTTATTCACGTTTATCGCCGTCATTTTCTTTACGTCGAAACTTGCGGACAGATCCGAGATTATCGCCATGCTCTCGACCGGCATGAGTTTCGACCGGCTGATGCTGCCTTACGGAATATCCGCCGGCATAATCGCCCTGGTGATGTTCGTTTTGAGCGCCTACGTCATCCCGCCGGCAAATGAAAAGCGACTTGAGTTCGAATATAGCTATATCAAAAAAAACAAAAAAGTCGAATACGCCCACAATGTCCAGCTCGAAGTCGAGCCGGGCATATTCGCCTATTTCGACAGGTACAGCAATTCCTCGCGAATGGGCTACAGCTTTTCGCTCGAACGTTTCGATGGAAAAAGCCTCGTCTCGCGCCTCACGGCCAATTCCATCAAATACGATTCGCTGTATAACTGGACGATTATCGACTATATCATACGCGATTTCGACGGCATGCGCGAGCATATAACGCCGGGGACGCGTCGCGATACGACGCTGCAGTTTGTGCCCGCCGATTTCCTGATATCCGAAAACGATTGCGAAACGATGACTACGCCGGAGCTTAAAACGCATATCGAACGCCAGAAAAAGCGGGGCATCGGGAATATCCAGACATTCGAGATTGAATATCACAAGCGTTTTGCCAATGCGTTTTCATTCTTCATCCTTACCGTCATAGGCGTCTCGCTATCGTCGTACAAGAAAAAAGGCGGCATGGGGCTGAATATCGGCATCGGGCTGGGATTGAGCTTCTCTTATATTTTATTTATGACGGTCACGTCCTCCTTTGCAGTCAGCGGATTGGTAAGCCCCATGATTGCATCATGGATTCCCAATATTATTTATACATTTATAGCTGTTTATTTATATCGTAAAGCGCCGAGATAATTATGAGAACATCTGCACTTCAATATCTGTATCTTCAAAAACCTATCACGTCGGTGATCGTCATCTGCATGATAGCGCTCCTGCCGTGGCTGAACAGTGATTTCTACACGAAGGGCGAACCTCGCGAAGCGTCCGTCGCCGTATCCATGATAGAATCCGGCAACTGGATCCTGCCGGAAGTGTATGCCGGCGAGTATGCTTACAAGCCGCCTATGGCACACTGGCTCATGGCCGTCTTCTCGCTGCCGCAGGGACATGTTTCCGAGTTCACGTCGCGCCTGCCGTCCGCCCTGGCGCAAATAATCCTGATCGGGTTCGTGCTCGCTTTCTTCGGGAAAAGGATTCGTTTCCAGGAGGCTTTCATCGCTACGCTTCTGCTGATGACCTGTTTTGAGATTCACCGGGCCGGGATGACCGCGCGCGTGGACATGCTGCTGACGACGTTCATCGTGCTTGGGCTGATGCAGCTTTACCGGTGGGAGAACAAGCTCGAGCTGAAGGGGCTGCCGGTCATCATACCTTTGCTGTTCAGTTGCGCCATACTCACGAAAGGGCCGGTGGGGATCATTCTGCCCCTGTTTATATTCTTCGTGCACCTGCTTCTGCTGCGCAGGTACCGCTTCCGCAAGATTCTCAAATCACTGTTGTATATAGGCGTCGCATCCATGTTTATCCCTTTGCTGTGGTATGCCGAAGCGTACAGGCAGGGGGGCGACGGGTTCCTGAACGTAGCGCTGGCCGAAAATTTCGGGCGCTTCTTTCATCTGGACGAAAGCAATATCAGTTATGACCTGGGGCATGAAGAGGGCGTCTTCTATAATTTCATAACGCTCCTTTCGGGGTTCATGCCGTGGACAATCCTGTTTGTTTTTTTACTGTTCGGCGCTAAATGGCGCTGGCCGTACAAGTCACTCGGAGATGCATGGCAGCGATTCTCGTCGATGGAAAAGATGAAAAGGTTCAGCCTCGTAGCCGCCGTTTGCATCATCGCCTTTTACACCATCCCGTCGAGCAAAAGGAGCGTCTACCTGATGCCCGCATACCCTTTCCTGTCCATTCTTCTGGCGCAGTACCTCGTCTACATAACGGGAAACCGCTCGAAAGTGACGCGCATCTTTGCGTATGTAATGACGACGCTCGCCGCCCTCGTTTTCGTTGCAGGCATGCTGGCCATGACACATGCGGTGGATTTCAATGCCGTCGCGGCCAGGTTCACCGCAAGGGAATCTACGCTTAACACGGTTAAGGGCGTCACGGACATGTTCGCCTTCGGCAACATCGCGAGCCTGAGCATCATGGCGCTGCTACTCGTTTCGATCATCACGGTTATCTGCCAGACGGCACGACGCATAAACCTCAAAATCCTGTATGCTACGATACTTATGACGTTTTGCCTCCATCTGTTCACGGACGGCGTCGTAATGAGAAGCGTCAAAAACGATTCCTCCGCCCGTCCTTTTGCCGAACGGATCGTCAGGGACTATGACCTGAAAGGCAACGTTTTCGTAATGAACAACCTGCGTGAATACCTCAATCTCTATGCCATGAATTATTACATGGGCAACTCGTTCCGCGACTTTGAAAAAGAAAAGCCGGAAAGCGGATATTTCCTCACAACCGAAAAAGACGTCAAGAAAGTAATGGAACGCTACGGCACGCAATACAAATTCAAACAGCTGTCCATATCCGAACGGCTGGGCGACATCCGCAGCAAAGCGATTCTGTTCCGTTTCGTCAAGTAGAACGCCGCCAACCTCTATCCACCTGCTGTTTTCCCATTTGTAACGTTTTGTGTGGAATGATTCTGACATTTACCTGAGTTTTGGATAAGCATAGCCCGTCAGGGCTTTTATATCAATAGAAAACCGTATTAAAACAGTTCCAAATGTCCGTCAGGACATTCATTAGATGAAACCTCGACGAGGTTTTCGTTGTGATTTGAACCGGTTTTCTATTGATAGGTGTGCCCTGACGGGCAAACGGGCCGGGGACATGTAGGGGCAGGGTACATGTAGGGGCAGACACGCAGGTCTGCCCCTACCAGGTATCGGCGTAGGGGCAGACCTGCGTGTCTGCCCTCCCCCCGTCTGCCCCCCGTCTGCCCCCCGTCTGCCCCCCTTCGGGCAAAATTGCCGAATAATCGTGTTTTTAAACGATGCTTATCCAAAACTCAGGTTATTTGGGAACAGCCTGTTCCTCGGGCGGGGAACAGCCTGTTCCTCGGGCGGGGAACAGCCTGTTCCCAAGTAAGGGAACAGCCTGTTCCCAGGTAAGGGAACAGCCTGTTCCCAGGTAAGGGAATCGCCTGTTCCCAGGGAAGGGAACAGCCTGGTCCCGACATTACTCGACCGTCAGAGGCGAAGCATAAGCAATCG
>JAISEJ010000179.1 GCA_031264155.1 Tannerella sp.
TGGGTATTACCTGAAATACAGGCGGAAGTAGACCGGATACGGAAGTTGCGGCAAGCAATGCAGGAGCAGGAGGCTGCGGAACGGCGCATGGAGCGGTATGAGGGAAGCCCGCCGCCTGTCAATTTTCTTTTGCTGGATGCTGTCGTGTGGGATCGTTACATGGCGGATATTCTTGAAAAAAGCGCGCAATGTCGTTCACTGTACGCCACAAGAGGCGCTGATAGTGATTTGGACGGTGTTGCGCCCTATCTGCTGCCATATGAACCCGACACGGCATTTGCCGGCTGGCTGGAGGAAAACAAAAGAAAGAACCTGCGCCGGATGTACCTCAAATCCGGTTTGTCCGGCGAGAGCCTGCGCCGGCATCTGCGGCATTTTCTCAGGGTAAAGACCGAAGGAGGCAAATACCTGTACTTTCGCTTTTACGACCCCTACGTTTTCAACACCGTTTTTCCGAATCTCACCCAAAAGCAGGCGGTCGAGTTTTTTGAACCGCTTGAATACGCTGTTACGGAGGATATTCGGATCAACGAGCGGAGGATTTATTTCCTGTCGCCGGAAAAAGAATTGCATATACAATATCAAACCATAGACCATGTGGACCATCACTAAACGACAGTTGCAGGACATTTCCCGTTCAATGCGGCAGGAATTTGAGCAGAGGGTTTTCTACACACTTTCCGGAGAAGAATGTACGAAGGGGATGAGTGAGGAAGAGATCAAACAAATCATTCACGTCCAGACGGATAAAATCATCCAATACGGGATAGACCTGGAAAAGACAAGGATGAAATTTATCCGGTTAAGTTTCGAGTACCCTGTGTTACAGATGGAAATTCCGGATGAGATGCCGGAAAAAATCCTGTTGCAGGACGGAGATGAAAACGAAAAAATAGAAAAATTAATCAATTATTTAAATACAAATTATCATGGCATTTGATCCTGTATTACCTTGTGAACAGACGGAAGTCGGCGGTATCGGCTTTATAATAGCGCCACAAGTTCAATCGATAAAAATCACGACGGAACTGGATGACGGTACTCCCGGAAAAGGGATGATATTCGGAAACACCTACACTCTGGAAGTAGAGAAATATTTCCACGACAAAAAGCCGAAAAATAAAGACGAAATCAAATGGGAATGTACCTATAATACCTCTAACGGGGAACTTGCGGTTGCAGGCATAAAAGAGAAAGGGGACAGGATTAAATTCAAAGTCGAGGATGTCGATTTGCTCGGCAAAACCCTGACATTCCATGCCTATGTAGGAGAAGCCAGGGAAGACGGGGCATCCTTAAATGTTTGGGTACATTACCGCTTCAGGTGGTTTGCTTATATGCAATTTGAAGAAGGATTAAAAGCAAGAAAGAAAAATCCCCAAAATATTAATCAGCATCATACCTCATTATGTGGCGTGGCTGCAATGATGTATTTTTTTGCAAAAGACTATCCTGATATATTTTATAATGCTTTTATGGAATTTTTCAGGACGGGCACATCTAAAATAAATCAGTATGAACTGCAGCCCAACAAAAGTTTATATGATATGCAGCCTGTACATGATAACAAGAAATATCCAAGATATAAATCGTCTGGTTTAATGGGACAGACAGATTGGATTGTCCTTGCAGGAACGAGAAGTTCCGATAATAGAAATTATGAAGGCAAAGAGGGAGAAGACTTTGACGCCATTAACTGGGTTGGATATATTGAAAAAATGGCAAAACAATTTTATGAAATAAATGAAGTGATAACCGAAATAACATATTCCCCGCCCATAGTCAGGCGAAATTCTTTCATTGATACTATCTGGACTGCATTTATGGAAATTGACAAACTGTTCAATAATGGGTATCATATTCTCATTTTGATAGATGCCGATATGCTGAACAACGTTGTCAGTACTTTTGGTTGTGCCACCCAGTATCACTGGATTTCTTATTTGGGGGGACTGAAGATCAATGAAAAACAATATACATTTAACTATTATTGTTATGCAGCAGAAAAAATGTCCATAACATTTGCCAAAAAAGTGGTTGAATCCAATTTTTACGGATACGTTGCTTTTTTAAAAAGGACTGTTACGGATAGCGCCGCTCCGATTAATGGAATGCCTAAAGAAACAAATGTTTAATGTCAAATCATTTTAAAAACATGAAAAAGATCACCATCTCAGTTATCATCGTACTTTCGGTATTTTCCTGTGATTCGCCGCCACAATATCCTGCTGTTTTATCACGTTATTTCTCGCCCCTCATAAAATTTGAAAATTATTCGGAAGAAGAAATTCGTGATTTAAAAATATACTGGATCAGAGGAGATTGCGTCATAGATACCTGTTTTATGTCTTACCTGGATTCCTATAACAGCGAACCTGTTTTTATAGGAGAATTGGAATTTAAATTAAGCAATGATACGATATTTAAGAGCGACACCATTTTACTTTCTATTGCAGACAAGACGTACAGAATGTACAATATAGAAGAGATAGCAGTACTACAAAAAGATTATATTTTGCTTCGGCAATGGCGTCCAATAATCAAATATAAAATGAATGATACTGTTTATTGGGGAAATGGGGATCATATATTAAAAATACATTAACCGGTAAAACAGTAATATAATGAATACTCGCAAATTTAATGTGTGTTTAATAAATAATATAATAATATCATGAGTATGAATAGAAAGAAGATCAATTCGGCACATGTCGGATCATATATTTACCTGACAGCCACGGAATTTGTTCATCAAAATGCTTCAAACCCCGTTGATCCGCAATCCGTAATATGGAAAAAGAAAGTATTCGACGATAAAGAAGTCGGACAAGACAACCATAGCGTGGTGTGGCAAATTAATGACGACGGTCAGACTGTCGGAAACGGCATGTCCGTTCAGTGTAAAATAGAAAAATCGGACGAAGGGAAATACATCAGGTTTTATGCGATGCTCAATGATTTTTTGACAGTAAAACAGTCGGTAGTTTTCTTTGTTGATCCGCTGCCCGTTCCTTATGTCCGAGTCAAATCGGTAACGGGCACAAGCGAGTCAGCGGTCGGAGATACAGTCAGGTGCCAGGTTGAGTACAGTGAACCCGACAGCCGCGTATCCCAAAAGACACGCGACAGCGTGAAATGGATGGTGAAAATAGGCGATGAAAAAGAAGAACGCCTGACTGTGAATGATAAGGTGATTTTAGGCGGAGAAATCTCATTCAAAGTGCCTGAAGAATGGAGTGGAAAAAGTGTGATGTTGATGCCGTTTTTGAATGAACATACGCAAAAGGTATCATGTACCGTTACTATTGTTGGTAAACTCATAGTAACGACCAAATCCGGTATCGAACTGTTCGCGTTGAACGGCAGCGCCCATAATCTATCGGGAAAAATTACGGCTCGTGAATTATATGATCTCGGGCTACAGTGGTTTGAAAGCGATGCGGATAATTATATCCCTCTTATATCCATTCATTCCAATATAACCGGCAGAAATGAATTGAAACACTTTTCGTGGAAACAAATAGTTGATTTTGCTGAAATAGATAGATGGATGATTTCCTATCGGAGCGGTGGGGATGGTGACTGGAAAGCTTCAAAAAAGGGTGCCGCCGGGTTTTTGTTAGTTACGGTTGGCGGAGTTCCATATTGGGCGGACGCTATAGGTCAGATCGCTTTTACGGTCGATTATTACACAGACCGACTGGAGCATACCGGAAATAAAAGTACGGCGCGAGATGAAACAATTGAAAAAGGGAAACAGTTTGGAGACGGTGCAGGCCTTAGACGAGACGACACAAATTCTTATGATAATTCGGTGATAATAAGGGCGATTAATTGGTGTTCCATGAGATATAATGTCGGAGGAAAAAATTGGATGGGTACTTATGATTTAATAAAAGCAGATTATGCACCTGAAAATTTGTCTTTTAAGAAATAAGATACTGTCAAAATTCGGGTTAGCCTGTATCGTAGGACTCATCCAGATTATCATTTGCTATTTTACGTATTACCTCATCGTACATCTGTATGTTCACGTACACGGTTACTTAAAGTGCGATATTTCATGGGGGATCGGAATCACTTACTGGGCATATCTGCAAACGGTTATCGGCGTTGCATCGAATTTTGTATTCTTACTGACCCAAAAGCGGCGGGTACGCCAGCTTGTTTCAATTATTCAGGTCGTTGTTTTTATGGTTTTCTGGTATGGCGCTACTCACAGTTATCCGTATCGTGTACTTCTCCTGTTCTGCATCAATTTGTTGTGGATCAGTACCGGATATGTCCTTTTACACGGAATATGTAAAAAAATTCACCGGTAAAATTTTTGATGATGCCCATATTCTAATGACATGAAAATATATTTTGTTGAATATCGAATATCAAGCAGCGGCTTCGGCAAGGGGGGCAGGAGGGCCGGATTCTTTCATCGACTTTTGCCAGGTCGAAGCGTTCCGTAACGCAGGCTGTTTGCCGGCGGGGATGTATTTTTTTGATTGGGGCTGCCGGATTTCGCCGAAAGTTCCAAGAATAACCTGTCCCGCGTTTCGGATATTCCCAAAATCGAGCCAGTACATCAGTTTTTCAAAGTCATGCCCTTTGTCCATTTGCGGTAACAGTCCGGCGGTAACAGTCCGGCGGCAATATCCAGACGGGACTTTACATTATCGTACATGTAATGACAATGTTTTGCCGGCTCGTTTTTATAATAATCAGGAACGGCTTCCCAGCCTGTGGAGAAAAAGCGGTTGAGCCGGGGAACCAGTACGACGGCTTTGTTCAGTCCCGTATCACTCACGCTGAATAATTGCCGTCCGGGGTTGGCATCCGTAACATGGTCGGGGGTCGTATGCGGTATCGGCATAGAGCATGTTGCCCGGAACCCTGCCGTGCGGCGTGTTTCCTTCTTCCACGGAAAAGGATTCGACGAGTTCCTCAATACATTTCAGCGTCAGGGGCGGACGCCCGGCGAGCATCCGTCCCTGTTCACCGATCCGGTGCGATTCGTCAGGCGGACGTAATAATCCATCGCCCTGTCGATTTTGACCGTCTTCATCACTTCCGAAAATCATATTCCTGATAAACTTCGCCCTTTCATTCATTCCCGATTGAAGGAAAAGGGAGTTGAATTTTGAATTTTGCATTTTCATCATCGTTCAGCTTGATGCCGCAACGGTGTACGGCCCGGTTTGCCTTCGACTTCCTGCCGGGATTTCTCCTTTTGTTTTTCTTATCTGCTTCCATATGATTGCACATAAAGCGGTTTGTTATCTGGCAACATCATGGGCTTCCGACTTTGGAGGAAGCCGCCCCCGACCATCGGGAGGGGCAAGTTGTTCCGGGCAGCCCGAAATATTTCGGGCTGCCCGGAACACAACTTGCTGTTTTCTCGGGAAAACAGAATCTGCTCATCGCAGATTTCAGCGACGTACCGTTTGTCCATTTTATCAACTTTTGTTGTATCCATACCGTTTGTTTTTAGATGAATCGAAATGACAGGAAAAATTACTCCCCGTCCGTACACGGGAAAAGCGTTCAGGATATGACAGACGATGACGTTAATATGGACAGTACAGCTGCTTTGCTTTGGACAGTTTGTGTTTTACCGTTTCTTTGCCGCAAGTATTTGTTGCAATGCGTACTTGTTGCAATAAATAAATGTTGCAGGTAATATACAATGCAAACAATGCAAGCAATAAACAATGCAAGCAATAAATATTGCAAGCAATAAACAATGCAAGCAATAAATATTGCAAGCAATAAACAATGCAAGCAATAAACAGTGCAAGCAATAAATATTGCAAGCAATAAACAGTGCAAGCAATAAATGTTGCAAGCAATAAATATTATAAGCAATATGCAATGCGTGGAACGCAGCGGTGAATGATTGCAATAAAAGATACAGTATCAACAAATCATCATTTAAAACAGTTAAAGCAATGGAATTCGTACCGGTTCCGTTACCGGAGGCATATTTTTTTCCTTCACTCGAATCTCCGGC
>JAISEJ010000021.1 GCA_031264155.1 Tannerella sp.
ACGGAAATGACTTTTTGCGTATTTACGTCATTCGATTCGTACACGAACAGGTATTGATATTCTTTTTTCAATGCCTCAAGGGCGTCTCTCACTGTTACGTTGTTCATATTCAGGGTAACATCTTGCGCAAACAGCATCAAGTGAAGGCAAAACAGCATCCCTGACATAAAAAGAAATTTATTTTTATGTTTCATAATAGATATATAAGCATGGTTGTTAATTAGTTAATTAATTAATAATTTTGACCGAAAGAGATTAATTGCTATTTTTGCCATCACTTTCGGGATTTATTGGCAATGACCGAATGAAAGTATGGAGTCGGGAGATGGAATGTCAGTCTTTTCTCCCGGTTCTTTTTTTGTGTCCGGTCGAAATGGGTTTGTTTGGTTAGCTTGTGTTCATCATGGTATAAAATTTAAAGGTGGATACTTCGGGTTATTTTCTCTCTCGTAATATAATATTTTTTCCTTCGATTATGTACGTCAGTTTATTGGTGGATTTAAGCAGGCGGAGGATATCTTCGATGCTTTGTTCCTGGCGTGAGAAATCACTGTAGAAACGGGCGGTCTCCAACGATTTGTCGGCGATGCTTATTTTTACGTTGTAGCTGCGTTCGAGTGTTTTTACAATATCGGGCAGCAGTTCGTTGTCGAAGCAGAGGTATCCGTTTGTCCATTCGGACGAAGGGCGCGTCCGGTGGCTCAGGATACGCATTTGTCCTGTTTTCTTGTTGAGGAAAGCTTTTTCGTCGGGTGCCATGTTCTTTTCTTCGCCCACATTCATCAGGTTTTTTACCTGCACTTTTCCTTCTATCAGGCTTACGATGGCTTCTTCGTTGTCGGGATAGTTGCTAAAATTGAACCTGGTGCCCAGTACTTTTACTTGCAGGCCTTCCGTTTTCACAAAGAACGGAAGTGCAGCGTTTCCGGTTACTTCGAAATAGCCTTCACCGTCCAGCCCTACGTTCCGGTCGCTTACGCCGAAGCCTTGCGAATAGGTGATTCTGGAGTTTGCATTCAGCCAGACGAGTGTTCCGTCGGGGAGGTGCATTTTCGTCTTTGCTCCCATGGGCGCCTCAATGACGATGTCGGCAAAATGGCTTTTCACCTCCTCGCCGCCCTGCCGGTACGATATATGCGAAACGATCAGCAGCAGAGCCGCTACTGCTGCGGCATAACTCAGGTAGCGCACAACGAGAGGCAGCCCTTTCTTTCGGTGGATGTTCGTATCGTTGCCTGTGCGGGCGAGGAATCGTTCGGCGGCGCGGTTTTTATCAAAACGACTGGCATGGTCGAGGACACCGCTTGCCAGCCATATCTCGCGTACCGCCCGGAAATGCTCCCTGTTTTCGGGAGAGGCGTCGAGCCATTCCTTTAGTTCTCCCGTTTCGTCCGGATCCGAATGGCCGGACAGAGATGACAGGATCAGTTCGTCTATATGTGATATCTTTTGTTCCATTTATAAAGAAGACAGTCCGGGAGAAAGAAAGGATAGTGGAAAAGTGGAATTTAACATTCAGGCAGGCGAACTTTAACATTTTACCTTTGCTGCAAATACGCCTGCAATTCGTCTTTCAGCCGCAAGAGCGCGTTTTTGATATAGTATTTGACCGTACTGACAGCAATACCTGATTCTTCGGCGATCTGTTCGTATGGTTTGTTTTCGAAGCGGCTCATCTTGAATATCCGACGGTACTCCGGAGGCAGGTTTTCAATGGCCTGACTGATTTTGCCTTCCAGTTCGTTTTCAAGCAAAACGGCTAACGGGTAGTCGCCGGATTCGGGTGACAGGATCGTTTCGTATTCGTTTGCGTCCATGGCGGAAAAGGCGATTTCGCGCCGTTCGCGTTGAAGCGCGTTGATGCAACGGTTGCGGATAGCGCGTATGAGGTAACTCCGCAGGGACGCTGTGATTTCGAGCGTTTCCCGCTTTTCCCAAAGATGATAAATCAGTTCATCCACCAGATTCTCACTCAGGAAACGGTCGGCCATATATTCATACGCAATGGCGCACAACAACGTATAATACCTGTCATACAAATATTGGTATGCCCTGCTGTCTCCCTCTTTAAGCAGACGAATCATTTGCTGTTCTTCGTGCCTCATTCCATAATGTATTGCGGAACAAAAATAAAGAAAAATATGATATCTTTATATGTATATTGTTTATAAAGCTGCATTGGATATAGGCTATTTGTTATCTTTGCACTCATAAAATCAGGATAATGGAAATTGCAGCGTTGGTGTCGGGGGGGGTGGATAGTTCAGTGGTGGTTCATCTGTTGAAGGAAGCGGGGTATGAGCCTGTCATTTTCTATATTAAAATAGGGATGGAGGATAAAGAGGGGTATATTGATTGTCCTTCGGAGGAGGATATTGAAATTACTTCTTTTGTTGCGCGGAAGTATGGTTGTCGCTTTGAGGTGGTTTCGCTGCACGATGAATATTGGGAGAAGGTGGTGAGTTATACTATCGAGTCCGTGAAGCGGGGACTTACGCCTAATCCGGATATGATGTGTAATAAGTATATCAAGTTTGGTTGCTTTGAGGAGCGATGGGGGAAGGATTTTGACAAGATTGCCACCGGGCATTACGCCACGACGACGGAAATAAATGGGAAAACCTGGCTTTCGACGGCAAAGGATGCACTGAAAGACCAGACTGATTTCCTGGCCCAGATCACCAACCTGCAAATACAGAAGTTGATGTTCCCTATTGGGCATTTACTGAAAAGCGAGGTACGCGATATAGCGGCGAAGCAAAAGTTACCGAGCGCCATGCGCAAGGACAGCCAGGGTATCTGCTTTCTGGGTAAAATAAACTACAATGACTTTATCGAACGGTATCTGGGAAGGCGTACCGGCAAAATCGTTGAGTTGGAAACCGGCAAGGTGCTGGGCAAGCATAACGGCTACTGGTTTCATACCATCGGGCAACGGAAAGGGCTTGGATTAAGCGGCGGCCCTTGGTTTGTGATACAAAAAGACGTGAGGCGCAACATCGTTTATGTAACGAACGGTTACGATCCCGATTTACAATATGGCAAAGATATCCATCTGCAAGGGTTCGACTTTATCACGGAAGACGTGTGGGGCGAATTCTCCGACGCAAAAGAAATAACGTTTAAGATAAGGCATACACCTGATTTTACGCCGGGAATGATTCGCCGTACCGGCGACCTTTACCGGATCGAATCAACAGAAAAGATACAGGGAATCGCTCCCGGACAATTCGGCGTTGTGTACGATAAAGAACACCGCCTTTGTTTCGGGAGCGGTATGATTATTTAATGACGTAGAGCGAGCTGATTGATTCGTCGTTGCATACGCGGCGGATGGCTTCGGCAAACATATCGGCGATGGAGAGTATCCTCACTTTCTTGCATGTTCCCTGGTAAGGGATCGAATCGGTGAAAATCATCTCCGTGAGGGTAGAATCGCAAACGCGCGATGAGGCTGGGTCGGACATCACGGCATGGCTTGCAATCGCACGGACGGAGTTCGCTCCTTTGGCCATCATCAGGTCGGCCGCTTTGGTAATCGTTCCTGCCGTATCTACAATATCGTCTATCAATAAAACGTCTTGCCCTTCCACATCGCCGATGATACGCATTTCGGCCACTTCGTTGGCGCGTAAGCGGGATTTGTGGCAAATCACCATCGGCAGGCCTAAGTATTTGGAATAACTGCTGGCCCGCTTCGTACCGCCCACATCGGGGGTTGCAATCACTAAGTTGTGCTGCGGAAGCGAGGTTTTTATATAATCAAGGAAAACGGACGACGCATATAAATGGTCTACCGGCACATTGAAAAAGCCTTGTATCTGATCGGCGTGCAGGTCCATCGTGATGAGGCGGTCGATACCGGCCGTACTCAGCATATCGGCAATAAGTTTGGCGCCGATAGACACACGCGGTTTATCTTTCCTGTCTTGCCGCGCCCATCCGTAATACGGGATAACCGCAATGATTGAGTGAGCGGAAGCTCTTTTCGCCGCGTCGATCATCAGCAACAACTCCATCAGGTTGTCTGAACTCGGGAAAGTTGACTGAACAAGGAATACATCTCTTCCGCGGATGGATTCTTCGTAAGATACCGAAAATTCCCCGTCGGCGTAATGCTCTACGTTCATTTGTCCGAGAGGACAGTTAAGACTGTTGCAAATTTTTTCTGCGAGGTAACGGGATTTTGTTCCGGAGAACACT
>JAISEJ010000056.1 GCA_031264155.1 Tannerella sp.
TAAACGCATCATACTTTGTTGCGATCAGCAATATGTTGAAGATGCGTTTCTGCATCAGGTTCGCAAACGATGTATCTTTGAAAGCCACATGTCGAAATTCCTGTATACCACTCATAATTTACTTTAAAAGTTATCCGGTTTGTATTGCAAATGTACTAATAATTCGTACATTTGCAAGCCTTTTTTGTAAAGATGATTTGAAGCGGCGGGTGACAAGGTATGTTATATATTGAATGTAGTTTATTGTTTTAATGGAGAATATTTTTAAAATAAAAGAATTAGGTGTATGTCGTAAAGCGCAAGCTGATGTCGGGACTGCTTTTACTTATTACGAAATAAAAGCGGGAGAGGAAATCAGAAACCGGGAATTACCTTTGAATTATATATTTTTTGTTCTTGGGGGAATCGTTGATGTGACATGCAATCAATTTGAAAACCGGCTGTTTCAGGCAAATGAAATGGTACTTCTGTTACGGTCGTCTTCCGTCAGAGTTAAAGTTTTGAAAAAAGTAAAGCTCTTTGTAATGTACTTTGATACATTCTATTCGTCGTGCGACCGGCAATTGTTTAAGACATACCTGCCTGATGCGGAAAAGACGGTTTATGATTTTAGGCCGATAGCGATTCCGCGTCCGATGTATGTTTTTCTTGAGCAGATTCTGTATTTTCAGGATCTGAAAATTAATTGTGCGCATTTCAACAAACTTAAGCATCGTGAGTTTTTCATCCTATTGCGCACGCTGTGCCCGCATAAGGACGTTGTTGATCTTTTGTTTCCGTTAATCGGAAATTCTATGAATTTCCGAAATAAAGTATTGGAGAAGTATCCTGAGTTGGAAGACGGGCGGGTGACGAAGTTTGCCAGCCTTGTCGGTATGGGGCGCAAGAATTTCGACAAGCGTTTTCGTGAAGAATTCGGTACATCGCCGGCAAAATGGATGCAACAGGAAATATCCAAACGGCTGCATTTGTATCTTATGGAGCCGGGTGTTACGATTACGGATGCAATGGATAAGTTTCATTTCAATTCGCCCAGTCATTTTAACCGTTTTTGTCGGCAGTGTTTTAATAAAACTCCGGGTGCGATGATAAAAGAAGCGAAGGCCTCGATGGGTAGAAAAACCAAAAGACCGAAAAAATCCACCTTATAATGTGGAAATATTTTTCTTTGACAGATTTTTTGAAAGAAAATAAGCGATTATTTAATATTTTACTAATGTTCGCGCGTACATTTTTATATGTACAACAAACGATTATTAATATTTAACATAGATGCAGTTGTAAATAATGTTGAAAAAATTTGTTTGATTCAAAAATAGCATATATATTTGTCGCGGAATTTATACGATGAAATCGTTAAGTTTTCAACACTCATACGATGAAAGCGTTTGTTGTATGTGAAAAAGATGAAATTTATTGATTGCAAAAATTTCGCAGGAGATTTAGATGGACAGTGGAATGGCGTTTGTTTTCGGTGATTTTCGCTTGATTTTCATCGAAATAGCAAAAAAGTGAATAAATTTATCCAAAAAAGCAATATTAGTTTATAAAACAATTGCACTTTTGCGGCGGATAAATCGACGGGTTTATTGAATTTATCGCTTTAAATGTCTGATAAAATCGTTTTTTTCTTACTGGTACATTCTATTGCCTTTTTTGTACAAAAAAACGACGACTTTGTCCTGCGATGCAATTTTTTTATACATTATACAGCTTTTTTCAAAAATCATGATGTATATTTGCGAAGTGACAATAAAAAGAGAGTTTTTCCTATATGGTGTTTTAGTGCGGTTGAGGGGCTTGAACATTACAGGGGGATAAAATGGAGTTCTTAATCTTTAAGTGTCGAATGTTGAAAAGAAAAAATGGGGTGAACGAATCCCCGAAATTAAATATTTGTAATGATGGCAAGTGAGACTTTGGTTTTACAGGTGTTTTTATGACCTTTGACCGAAGCTTGTGTTTGTCATAAAATGTGAGAATATGAAAAAGATAGCATTATTGATGTTTTTTGTGTTATTGATAGCCGGTTCGAAGCTATCGGCGCAGGACATGGCGTTAAAGACGAATCTCCTGTACGATGCTACGACGACGATAAATCTCGGATATGAGGTAGCCTTGGGTCGGAAGACGACTTTGGATATTGGGCTGAATTATAATCCGTGGGTATTAGGGCACAAATGGGTCGGATTGTATGAAAAGGATTTGCCTGTTATGAGCGCTTCCGCTTCCGAGCGAGAAATAAAGTTGAAACATTTTATGATTCAGCCGGAAGTTCGGTGGTGGTCATGCGAAAAGTTTAACGGGCATTTTTTTGGAGTTCATTTACTCGGTGGAGTATTTAACGTCGGGGGCATAAAGATGCCGTTCGGATGGGGGCGATATAAAGATGATGCAGGAAATTATCTGGGCGCTTATCCGGTTGAAATGACGCCGGTCGGACACGATAATGTGAAAGTTCAGGGTATTGGTTATCAAATATCGGACAAACCGTATCCCGGTTTAGGTAATGCAAGCGGTACCGAACTTGAGAGTAATGATGTTTATTGGGGCAATGCAGACCGGGATGGTATTTATATTAACAATTATGAAGGATGGTTCGCAGGAGGCGGAGTTTCGTATGGATATCATTGGGTTTTGGGTCGCAGGTTGAGCATGGAATTTACGTTAGGTATCGGTTATGTGTTTCTGGATTATAATAAAAGCCGTTGCACCGATTGTAAAAAGAAGCTGGGGGAAGAGATATCGCACTATTTTGGTCCTACGCGTGCGGGGATATCGTTAGTGTATATGATTAAATAGAAATAGAAACAGAGTTGAAGATTATAAATTAAGAAGATATGAATAAAATAAGATACATAATAACATTCGTACTTAGTATTTTTCTTTGTCTTTCGGTTGAAGCGCAACGTCAACAGTTGGGTAATTCCCGGGGCCGCTCGTCGGCAGGGCAGGGATCTTCTTCTCCGGCAAACCGTTCCGGTCAGCCTGATCAGGGGATGGTTTCCCAGCGTAGCCGCGTGCAGTATCAGAAGAATTATATGAGGCAATCCGGCGATTCCCTTATCCTTGATATGGATATTGATATGTCGAGAATGGATCTTCAGACTAATCATGCGCAGATTATTACGCCGGTAATCGGTTCTTCAACGGAAGAAATCGAACTGCCGAAAGTGATGATACAGGGGACGGCAAGGAATAAAGCCTTTGTTCGCGAACTGGAACTGAATGACCGGGCATACGAGGAATTTGAAAACAATCTGCCTTATGCAATCGTAAAACCGAAAGGTAAACTCAATTATCACATAACGCTTCCGTTTGAGCCTTGGATGATGGATGCATTCCTGGATGTGGAGGAAGACTTGTGCGGTTGCGGCGACCAGACAAAAATTGCCCGCTCGCGCGTGTTTGAAGTCCTTACCAAAGAAGTTATCGCCGATCCGGTATACCAGTTGCGTCCGCAATTAGTTTATATTCAGCCGGAAGTTGAGGTTATCAAAAAGCGTACGGAAATCGGTAATGCATACCTTGATTTTCCACGCGGAAAGAACGAAATATTCCCTGATTTCGGCAATAATCCGGTCGAACTGGCAAAGATTGATAATATGATACGTACGATTGCGACGAATAATGATATTACGGTTCAGGGCGTTTTTATGACGGGTTATGCATCTCCCGAAAGTTCTTTGAAATTTAATACCGAACTGTCTCGTGCGCGTTCCGAATCAATGATGCGATATTTTATGAACAACAGTACTATTCCGCCAAGTTTGTTTGAAACGCATACGGGCGGTGAAGACTGGGAAGGATTGCGCAAGTTACTGGAAGACTATCCGCTGTCCCATAAAAATGAGATTTTCCGCCTGATGAATACCATTAGTGATCTTGATGCGCGTGAAAAAGCGATCAGCCAGGTGGGCGGCGGGAATCCTTATAAAATTATCTATGAAGAATTATACCCCAAGCTTCGCCGGGTGGTCTGTGAAGTCAGTTATACCGTAAAAGACTTTTCATTCGAAGAAGCGAAGGAAAATCTGGCGATTGCGCCGCAATTGCTGAGTTTGAACGAAATGTATATTGTGGCTAATACGTATGAAGTCGGAAGTCCCGAATTTCTGAATGTCTTCGAAGTTGCGCGCAGGGAATTTCCGGATGATCCTGTGGCGAACCTGAACGGCGCGTCGGCGGCGTTGGCGAAGAATAATCTGCGCGAGGCGGAGCGATATCTGAAACTTGCCGATCCGTCAACGCCTGAATATGCGAACAACATGGGCGTATTCCAGATGCTGAAAGGGAACTACCGTGAAGCGGAAGCTTCTTTGACGAAAGCCGAAAAAGCAGGTATACAGGCTGCATCGTATAATCTGAGAGAGTTGAAAAAGAAATTAGCGAATATAAATAATCGTCGTGAGGCAGGTGTGGATGAAAATAAAGAGGGTGAATCCCAGCCTGCACAGCGACGCAGAATAAGGTAATGAATTATGAATAACGCTTTGGTATTTTAGCCGAAAGATATGGAAATTAATAAAAAACAAGGATAGTATTAACAATTAAACAATATATGCGTATGAAACAAAAAAGAAAAATGAATGACAAAAGTATTATTAAATGTAAAATTAAAGAGAAAAATAGACAAATTATCAAATTAAATTATTTATTACAAACTTAAAATTTTAAAATTATGAAGTTTAAATTCTTATTATTAAGTATGTTGGGTGCAGCTGCAGTAATTAGCTGTAACAACGAGAGTGTTATTGATGGTGATAAGCCGGGTGGCGGCACAGTCAAGGAAGGTGTTCCTGTTTATGCAAGTTTTGATTTCAGGCTTAGCAGTGACCCTGGGCTTAGGAGTAACCCTACGACTTATGCCGGTGAAGAAGAAGTCACTTCAACGCTTGAAGAGGCGCAAGTTGCTAATGCAGCGATGTTTGTTTACAAATTTGACGGTGCAAGTACATCGCCTGAATTTGCTATTTATGTAAGTGGTCTTAGCACTGCAGCTAGCGGAACCGGGACGAAGATTACAATGAAAGCTACGAGCGGTCAAAAGAAAATCTTTTTAGCCTGTAACGCTGGTCGTGTTACGGGAACACCAACCTCCATGTTAAATGGGGTAACTGCTTTAGAGACTTCTTCTACTGTTTGGGGTACTTCTTATACGGACTTGAATAAGACGCTGGACGCAGCCTCAGGCGGTGGTTGGGCTGTTAATACGCCTGCTAGCGGTGGTTTTGGCACGAAGGCAGAAGGATTAATAAAAGCCCTGGCCAGAGATGCACTTTATGGAGCTGCAACACCCACATATAGTGGCACCAACTTTATGCTTATGACGAATTGGGACGGGCCGAATGACGTGTCGACCGGTAGTGCTGACTTTTATTCTACATGTCTGTTTACTTTGACGGCTGATGTTGACAGTTTGACTTCTGCTGGTGGCACTCCTACTAATACTCCTTCTGCCGGTGAGGTGCTTAACGCAACTAATAGCTTCAATATCAATGTTCAGCGTGCATTTGCTAAAGTTACTTTGAAGATGGGCGTTACTGCAACTACTCAGGTTAGTCCCGGACCAGGATTTACTGCCAATGGATATAAGGGAGCTGTTGGTGAAGATCAGGAAGGAGAATTCCATCCCTGGACCGGTTCCGGAACAACAGCAATGTGGTCACTTGGTAATATTCCAAAAGCGACGCTTCCTTTCCAGCAATATGTCGGAAGTTCTGTTCGCGACATGTATTATCTGTCTACTGATGATAGCGCTACGGTGTCGTCCAATTACACGAACTGGACGAATCATTATGACAATTCGCGTGTATTTCCGCTGTCAATGGGTTCTTATCCGTTGATAGGTCTTACAGTTACTCAGGTTAAAGATGTTATGGTTGCTGCCGGTAATAATACCGGTTTGGATGGGTATGCATATACTACGGAATCTGCCCGCCAACATCCGGTGCTGCAATCTCAGACTCCATACGTGATTATTGGTGGACGCTATCATCCGAAAAGAGTTTTAACCGCAGTTTCTCGTGCAAACGTATCCACTGCCCCTCCGACTTTGACCTATTCAGATAACTATAGTTGGTCTCCTGTCGGTACTGATACCCTGTACTATGTAGCAAGTGATAAGGTATTTATTGCAGGAAAGAATCTTTTGCTGCGCTATTATGCATGGCAAAAGGGATTTGAGCCGAATGCTAATCAAACCGGTTTAGATACGGATTTTGGTACCCCGACAATCCTTGCTATCAATAATGCAAAAGATAGTGGTGATCTATTGGCTTATTATGAAGCGCAATGCTGGTATCGTGTAACTGTTCAAGATCCCGGTGCTACACCTGAAAATCGTGTTATGGTGCGTCGTAATCATATATATGACGTAAACATTAGCAAGATCAATGGCCCCGGTATTGCAGATCCGAATGATATTCTTACCGATAAGCCGGTTCTTGAACTGGATACATACGTGACAGCTAGCATTTATGTTCTCCCATGGCATAGGGTTAAACAAAATGTTGAGGTTGATCAGAAATAAAAATCGTGTGTTTATTATGTTGAAGAATGTAATAACCGCATGGATGTAATTAAAATCCGGACACAGATGGATTGTGTCTGTGTCCGGATTTACTATAAAAACAAAATAGAAGCGCGGCGAATTGGCGAGATAACAATTTAGTGAAAATTTTAATGAAATAATTGTATGATACGTTATAAATTACTTGTTTTACCGGTACTCTGTCTGATGATTTTTATGCAGAGTTGTGTCCATGGAGATCTGGAAGAGTGTCCTCCTATGGTTAGTTATGCAGTTGCATTTAAGTATACGAATCATACAGGAACGACCGATCGTTTTTATGACGACGTCAAAAAAATCAACTTGTATGTATTTGATGAAAATAATCTCATCTATACAACAACGACTGAATTAAGTCCTTACGATACGAATTTTAATATCCCGTTGGATATCCCAATGGGAAACTATCATATAATAGCCTGGGGGAATGTTTTGGATGATCAGCCGTTTTCGGTTACCCCTGCGGAATTTGTTAAGGGAGAAACTACGCTCGGAGAAGCGCGGTTTATTCTGGAACGCATTGCCGGGAATCTTTCCCAGAGCGAACTGGAAAAACTGTTTTATGGAGAAATTGAAGCGGAAATACCTTTGTATGTAAGCCGTATTGATACAATGTCTCTTATTAATGATACGAAACGTGTACGCGTTGTCCTTCATTGGGATCATACCGGCGAAGTTCGAGAAACGGAAGATGTGATTGATTATGATGAGGTGCAGGTATCTATGAAAGGCTCGAATGCCGTCTATAATTTTCGAAATAATTTTGTTGAAACCAACAATGTTACGTATAAGCCGTATTATTTTGATTATACCGGCGGTATTTTAGCTACGGGACCGGAAAGACCGGGTGAGATGACCGTATATTATTATTCCGATGCGTTTACGGAAGTGACTAATACGTGCGTGTATGATTTTACAATTTTACGGATGATGACCGGCAGTCCGGTAACGTTGACGATAGAACGGAAAAAGAAAGCTGTTTCAGATCCTTATGGTCTTGTAACGGTTGATATTATAGAGTCATTCATACATTATTTTAATGAAAACGGCTTCAGTACATCCGACAGGCAAAATCTATTCGATAAACATGATTATTATCGTGTAGATTTCTATTTTAATTATGATAAATTGGCTGGGACGTATGTTACGGGAGGTATAAAAGTTTTGGATTGGACAGTTATAAAGCAGCCGGGCACTCCGGGAGCTGATTAGAGAGGGATGTAAGGAATGCTTTTGAAATATAGAAGGTAAATGGAAATGAAAAGGATATGTAATATAGGGCTTATAATTCTGAGTGTGTTGATGGTGTTTTTGACATGCAGGGATGAGATCGTGCCGGATACCCCCGATGGACCTGGTGGCGGTGCAGGGAATGGAGACAAAGAGATTCCTGTAGTGATCAAGATGAAAGATTTATTAGGGTCCCCCGCATCTACGTACGGTACGGATTATCCGGGCGAAACCTCTGTGGATGGCTCAAACTGGGAAAATGATATTCAGGATGTGACCGTTTATATTTTTGATAACACATTCACTTGTGAGAAAATTATTTATATGGCGCCATCTTCTCCGGTAGGCCCGGTTATGGTGAAAACAGGGTATAAAAATTTTATTGCGGTGATAAATGCCGATCAAAAAATAACATTGCCGTCTACGACTGCGACAGCAAATTATGCTGCGATATCAAGAATGCTTATAAACGCATCGTCATCATTGCCTACATCTCCGTTCCTTATGACAGGAAGTCGACTTAACGTGCCGTTGCCGGATGCATTACCGGATACAGCTCCTTATGATATTACTATAGGCGTGGAGAGGGCATGTGCCAAAGTGACACTGAACGTGACAAAAAGCGGGCAGGCTGCTACACATGATATTAACTTAACAAAAATAACGCTACACCAGGGTGCGAATCAAGTTGCCTTGCTGGAAGATCCCAATCCTGATCCCCGTACAAACGCCGATTATAATTTAACGGCTTCCAAGAGTACTTTTGAGCCTTCTACAGGTGAGGTTCCGTTGAAAAGTTCGAATACTTATTGTGTTTTGACCGATTCTTTTTATACGTATGAAAGTTTGTGCGGCACGGATAAAAGCAAAGCCGTGTGGATAGAACTGGAATCAACCGTCAATTCACCGCTCAATATCAGAACGGCGAAATTTTATCTCGGTGAATATTTGCCGTCGTCCTCAGTTGACACGCTTTATGATGTGAAGCGAAATTATTGGTACGATGTATATGTCGATATTGTTAAACCCGGATTGGATTCCATCTATATAACTGTTAATGCCTGTCCGTGGAATGTTGCGGAGAAGCAAGACGAATATCCTGGAGCAGGATATCGGGTTTACAATATGGCGTCGCCTTTTAAATTAGTTAAGAATTATACGGCTTCCGATATAAGTAAACAATCGGATATTGCTGCGATTGCAACACATACAAAAGGCGCTTCGTGGCTGGAATTTGCCGTTACTAACGGCGATGCGTGGAAACTGGCATTTGACAGTGAGCCGGAGAACGTCGGCGCTAGAATGAGCAAAGATAATGGAGTGACCTGGAAAGATACATTGTTGGGTATAGGAGATGATCAACCGCATCGTGTATATATTTACCGTCCATACGTTGAAAATGCGGAACCGAAGTCCGGGCCTACTTTTTCGTTGAATGTCGGGGGAACAATTTCCGGCACGGATTATTCGAATGGAACAAGGGTTCGCGATTTTGTCGTACAGCCGCGTGATACTACGCCCATACCGACAAACAGTTACATTCTGCGGCCGGAGTTATCGGGTACTCCTGTTCCTCCTGCTAATAAAACACATGTCTATATTCCGCTTAAAGGAGTTTATCGTTACTGGGAAGATTATTTGCTGGCTAATGGAGTTTCTATTCCGGTCGGTACAATTACGGCAGAATTATTATGGCAGGATCGTTCGGTGGGTGATGTTGTAAAGAATATATCCGTAATAAATGCAGACAAACGCGATTCGGCTTATCTATATGCCGAAGCGGGTTCCGTACCGGGTAATGCGGTGGTTGCGATGAAAGTTAACAGCGTAATATACTGGAGTTTCCATCTTTGGGTAACCGAATACAATCCTTATGAGGCTGCAGGTCAGAAATTGTTTAATGGAACCACCAGGAATATTTTTATGGACCGGAATCTCGGTGCTTTGAGTAATGAATATGATGTAGCCGGCGAAGCCCGCGGATTATTTTACCAGTTCGGAAGGAAAGACCCGTTCCCAAGAGGGACAGGCTGGCTTGGCGGCAATGCTAATTTTATGTGGTATAAATTATCCGCTTCGTCTCTCGGTTCTATTACGCTTATATCTACACTTGCACCAATGCCGCCAACAGATCTTCGTCCATTGCTGGCAATTCCTGCAACATTGAATAATCCGACGACTTTTTATAATGTTCTTCCTTGGCCGTTGTCTGCTGAAAATGAGTTTTTATGGGATACGCAAGGCGGAAACAAGTCGGCTTTTGATCCATGTCCGGAAGGATGGCGCATTCCTCCGCAAAGAGGCGGCGGAAGTAGCGATTCCCCATGGGATCAGCTTCCTAATAATTTTGTCACTAATGTATCAGGTTATACAAATGGTCGTTATCATTCTGTTATAGGGTATTATCCATTCTCCGGTATATTATCTAATGGGAGTATAGATAATCAGGCAAATATAGCATATTTCTGGACGTCTTATGCACCGACTGCTTCGGATAATGCAAGAGGATTATATATCAATGCAACAAATGTATCCGATAATAACAATATAAGTAAAAGTAGTGCGGTATCGGTTCGTTGTGTTGTAGACGTTAAATATATGGGAGGTCTGTTTGGCCGTAACGCAGGCGGTATGTAAGAAAAAACAGTGTCATAAGTATAAAGGATTTCAGTAGAATAATGAATAGTTGAAATATGGGGTGTAATGGGTAATGGATAACGTTTTTTTCTAATTCATCTCTTTTCGTAAGAGTTTTTGTTCGCTCCGTTTGGAACCCATCCAAACGGAGCGAATGTTTTTTTGTTTATTATTAGGTTATTCGAAAAAAAAATTCATATCTTTGCGTATCATTACTTGATTTTGACTAAAAAAGAGATTCATTATGAAAAAGATATTTATATTATTGAGCATATTTTTGTCTTTGTGTGTCTTGACGAACAGTTGTATCTATGAGAAAGTTACGGATGGATTTGAAGAAGAAACGGATCCGCCGGTAGTACCGCCCGTGATACCGCCGGAAGCAACTAAAAAAAATTATTATCTGGATTTTGTCACAGGTGAGATTGAGGGCGTGGATACGTACGCCGTACCTGAGATAGATGATAGTCCCATACCCATTATGTGGTGGCGTGCATCGGACGAGATAGGTGTATTTATGAAAGGTGACGACGGTACGGAATTGTCTTCCAACAAAAAATATGAATTGCCTTCGGCGGCGGCGGGGAAGAGAGTATTTACCTTAAAAGATTCAGTAACGACTTCTTTGCAACAGGCCTTATGTTATGGGTATACTCCATATAAGACGTCAGTTTCCGACTTTATATTGTCGAATACCTTAAATAGCGTACAGGATCAATCTGTCGATTCAAAAAAGATGGATGCTGCTTTAAATGATAATGTTTTGATGATTGCTCCTGCCTCCCCGTATTTCAAATTGAGTCAGACCGGCACATTGCAATTTGAAAACGTTTTTGCTTTTCTTCGTTTTCAGGTAACACAATCGAGTTCTTTTGCTTCATTTAACTTTCAGAAAATAACAGGAGTGAAACTGTATGTAGCTAATGAAAATGAACCGGAAATCCCTTCGGATGATTATGCTTTGGCCGGAGATTATCGGATTGATGTTTCTAAAGCTCCGAGTATGCCCGGGTATACAGGCCCTGAATTTACATCCGGCGTAAATAGTATAACAGCAACTGTTACGGGAGGAAATAATATCTCTACATCGACAGTTAGTAGTCCTTATGTCTGGTTTGTTGTTAATCCATTGGAAATCAAGCCGAATGAGCGATTGTTCTCTTTTGTGAAAACAACCAGCGGTTTTGTAATTATGAGCGCTCATGTTCTTCCTTCTTCTTTAAAAGCTAATAATGTGTATACGTTTAATATTGAAGCACGTGAATCTAATACGGTTTCGGATCAGGTTGTTGTGTATTATAGTGATCAGGAGGCTTCCAACTGTTATATTATACCCCGTGCAGGAGTGTGTCAGATACCTTTGAAGACGATAACCGGAGCGGATCTCAGGGGAGATACCGTAGAGTGGCTATGGGCGTCTAAAGAAGGCGGAAGTAAAAATTTCGACATTAAGGAACTTATTGATCCCGCTTCGCTGGATTATAATGAGGCCGAGGGATATGTTCGTTTCCGTGTTGGGACAAACCTGGGTAAGTATACGAAAGGAAATGTCATTCTTGCTCTTAAAGATGCGTCAAATGAGATTGTATGGACGTGGCATATCTGGATTACGGATCAGCCGGAAGATGTGGAATATGACAAGAGCGGCGGTAATCCGAATATAAAATTTTTGGACAGGAATATCGGGGCATTGTCAGCTGATACATTGTCTTCTCCGGCTATTGATACGTATGGGTTTGTTTATCAGTGGGGACGTAAAGATCCGTTCATTGGCGGCAACGGCGTGATTCCTGATGAAGGGTCATATAAATTATCTGTTGCTAACGAGCATACGAAGCTTAATCCGAAAGGTACGTGGGGCGTCGGTGTGAAAGAATGGGATCAGGCCGATAGATCAACTGGAACTATCGAAGAATCTGTGAAATATCCTATGAGGTTTATTTATAATGGAACTCCTTTGTTTAAGGATGATGATCCGGCCGACTGGCTTTCTGTAAGTCAATCGGGTTTGTGGTCGGATGAAAGGAAAACCGATTATGATCCGTGTCCTTCCGGATATAAAGTGCCCGGAATGCATGCCCTTGAGTTGGATAAATTGAGCGTGTTATATAGACCCTGGCAGAGTTATGATGATTATGTGAAAACTGGGGGATTTCCTCCTGCAATATGGTTCTATAACGCAGGGAACAGCAACAGATATTGGGAATATTATAATGACAACACGAAAGTTTCTACAATGTGGCCTACGGCGGGTATGAGGCAGGGCCGGGATGGACGTAACGAGAAGGGGGACGTGGTGATCGGTGCGCAATTGAAATATTCGGGGACGGATCGTAGCATAGGTAAAGGATATTACTGGACAAGTACGCCTCATGAAATAGCAGGGCCGGGCGCTTCCTATCGCATTGAGATGTATAATACCCGTTTATACAGTCCGGATACGTATGGGCCGAATGCGGACGCTTATTCCGTGCGTTGTGTGAAGATAGATGAGTAATCCTTGATGCAGTGTCGGTTTTTGTGTAAATGAAGGATTTTATCAATGTATTGAAACGGTTTGTGCCGCCATATAAGAAGTATGTGGCGCTTAATATAGCGTTTAATATCCTTTCGGCAATACTTAACCTTTTTGCTTTTGCGCTTCTCATTCCTATCCTGCAGATTCTTTTCCGGGTGGATGAAACGGTTTATACTTTTATAGACTGGTCGTGGCAACCTTTTTCCCCGGATGCATGGAGGGCTGTTCCTGAGATTGCAAAGAATAATTTCTACTGGTATGTGAACGACCTTATTGCGACTCGTGGCGGCTCGTTTACATTGGTGGCTCTTGGCGTCGGGCTGGTCGTTATGACCTTTTTTAAAGTGCTGGCGATGTATATGGCTTTTTATACGATGATTCCTATCCGTACCGGGGTTGTTCGGGATGTGCGCAATCAGATAAACGGGAAAATTACGGAACTGCCCTTAGGGTTCTTTTCCGAAGAGCGTAAGGGCGATATCATAGCGCGCGTGTCAGGCGATGTGAACGAGATTGAATCTTCGATCATGAGTTCGCTTGACATGCTTTTTAAGAATCCAATCCTGATTGTTATTTATCTGGTGACTATGTTTATTGTGAGCTGGCAGCTCACGCTGTTTGTTTTTATCTTGTTGCCTGTTGCCGGATATATAATGGGGTGGGTGGGGAAGACGCTTAAACGGAAGTCGCTTTTGGGACAATCGCAGTGGGGCGCTTTGATGAGCCAGATTGAGGAGACGCTTAGCGGTCTTCGTATCATTAAGGCTTTCAACGCAGAGAAGAAGATTCGGCAGCGGTTTGAACAGATGAATGAAACGTTCCGGCGCACTATCAATCGTATTTACCGCCGTCAGCAATTGGCGCATCCGATGAGCGAATTTCTCGGTACGGCGACAATCGTCGTCATCCTGTGGTATGGCGGCTCACTTATACTTGGTAACAACAGCCCTATTGATGCGCCGACGTTCATCTATTATCTTGTGATTTTCTACAGTATTATAAATCCGGCGAAAGATTTGAGCAAGGCGACTTATTCGATACAGAAAGGACTTGCTTCGGTCGAACGTGTGGATAAGATCTTAAGGGCGGAATCGGATATCAAGTCGCCGGCCAATCCCAAACCGATCGCCCTGAACGAAGCGATCGAATACCAGGATGTGTGGTTTCGTTATCAGCATGAATGGGTGCTTAAAGGGATTTATCTTCGTATAGAGAAAGGGAAGACGATTGCTCTTGTTGGGCAGTCGGGGTCGGGGAAAAGTACGTTTGTCGATTTGCTGCCCCGTTTTTATGACGCCGGGAAAGGCAGTATCACGATTGATGGTGTTGACGTCCGGGATGCTTCGTTGCATGATTTGCGCGCATTGATGGGTAACGTCAATCAGGATGCCATACTTTTCAATGATACGTTCTTCAACAATATCGCTTTTGGGGTGGAAGCGGCTACACGCGAGGAAGTGGAAGATGCAGCCCGTATCGCTAACGCTCATGAGTTCATCATGGCTTCGGAAGATGGTTATGATACGAATATTGGTGACCGGGGCGGGAAACTTTCCGGTGGACAAAGGCAACGAATCAGTATCGCTCGCGCTGTACTGAAGAATCCGCCGATATTGATATTTGATGAGGCTACATCGTCGCTTGATACGGAATCGGAACACCTTGTGCAGGAAGCACTCGAAAACCTGATGCGCAACCGCACGACGATTGTTATTGCACATCGCCTTTCCACCATACGGAATGCTGATGAGATCTGCGTGATGCATGAGGGTAAAATCGTCGAACGGGGAAAGCACGATGAACTGCTGGCTATTGGCGGCTATTATAAACGCCTGTGCGATATGCAGAAGTTTTAGTCGTTGCTTGTTTGGAGAGCCGGAATCTTTTGTGTACTTTTGTGTCCGATCATAAAGATTTACGATGATGAATCAGCAAAGGAAATTACCCATAGGAATACAAAGTTTTGAAGATTTGCGTGTCAACAATTATTTATACGTAGATAAGACGTCTTACGTTTATCGTCTGGCTAATTACGGGAAACCGTATTTTCTCGGTCGGCCGCGCCGGTTTGGAAAAAGTTTGTTTCTTTCTACGCTCAAGGCTTATTTTTTTGGCAAGAAAGAATTGTTCGAAGGTTTGGCTATTGCGGAACAGGAGAAAGACTGGTTGGAATATCCGGTATTTCATCTGGATATGAATGTTGGAATTATTACCGACGGTGTATCGCTTTATCAGCGACTTGGCGTAATCCTGACCGATTTGGAAAACCAATGGGGACGTACGGTAGATGGCAATGACCCGGCCACTCGTTTTGAAGCGGTCATCAAACAAGCCTGCAAACAGACTGGTCGCAGGGTAGTCGTTCTGGTAGACGAGTATGACAAACCTCTCTTGGCAACAATGAATGACCTCGACGCCAACGACGCTATCCGCGATGTACTGAAAGCTTTTTACGGCGTGCTGAAAAGCGCTGATGAATACTTGCGTTTTATCTTTTTCACAGGTGTTACGAAGTTTTCGAAAGTAAGTATTTTCAGCGACCTTAACCAATTGGATGATATTAGCATGGATAAACGGTATGGTGGAATATGCGGCATATCGGAAAGCGAATTGCTCCGAGACTTCTGGCCGGAATTACAGGCTTTGTCGGAAGAGACCGGCAAAACCGGCGAAGACGTATTTGCCGAAATGAAGAAGCGTTACGACGGATATCACTTCGCTAAAGAAAGCGAAGACATATACAATCCGTTCAGCGTCCTGAAAACATTCTCAAGACTTGATTTCGGTAACTACTGGTTCGAAACGGGTACGCCTACCTTTCTGGTCAAAATGCTGAAAGCGGTAAATTTTGACATTCCGAAACTGGAAAACGATGTGAGGATTCCGGCTCAATCTATTATGGATTACCGGACGGATAACAGCGATCCCGTGCCAGTACTCTATCAGAGCGGGTACTTGACCGTGAAGGATTATGACAACTTGCTGGATGAATACACACTGGGTTTGCCGAATGAGGAAGTTCGTTATGGTTTTTTTCGCGAATTACTAATGGTTTACATGCCAGGGAAGAACATTAACGGCGAATTTTCGTCCGGGCAATTCATCCGTGATTTATGGGCAAATAATGTAGACGACTTCATGACGCGGCTGAAAGCGTTCTTTGCCGATATTCCATACGACCTCAATAATAGGAAAGAGAAACATTATCAGACCGTCTTTTATATCCTGTTCAAGTTGATGGGGCAATATATCCGTGTGGAATACCGGACGGCTGTCGGGCGCATTGATGCGGTAGTCAGCACCGGTGATGCAGTGTATGTTTTCGGATTTAAACTGTCGGGAAAGGTCGCCGCTGAAGATGCATTAAAGCAAATCGATGAAAAAGACTACCCGATACCGTTTACGGCGAGCGGCAAACGTATTGTGAAGATCGGCGTGGAATTTGACGCCGACGTACGGGGTGTTGGCCGGTGGATTGTGGGATAGTTGAAAAAGTGTGCTTGGTAACCACTTAAAAAACAAGGTATATGAAAAAAATGGTTTCTCTCCCCTTCATGTTATTGGGGATTTTGTTTGTTGTGTGTCTGGTTGTTTCCAATTTGATGGAGACGAAAATTATCCGGTTAGGACCTGTTACTGCGACAGCTGGCTTGCTGGTTTTTCCTATTTCTTATATTATAAATGATTGTATTTCGGAAGTATGGGGATACAGGAAAGCCCGTTTGATTATATGGAGTGGGTTTGCCGTTAATTTTCTGGTTGTAGGCCTGTCGCAATTAGCCGTATGTCTTCCTGCCGCGCCGTTCTGGGAAGGAGAGGAGAGTTTTAATTTTGTATTCGGAATGGCTCCCCGTATCGTGGTCGCAAGCCTTTGTGCATTTCTTGCAGGGTCGTTTCTGAATGCGTATGTGATGAGCCGGATGAAAGTGTCGTCAGGCGGGCGTAATTTTTCCTTACGCGCAATTGTTTCAACGCTCGTCGGCGAGAGTGCGGATTCGGTTATCTTTTTTCCGATTGCGTTCTGGGGGATGCTCCGGGGTGAAGAACTTATGCTTATGATCATAACACAAGCCATCTTGAAATCGGCGTATGAAATAATCGTATTACCGGCTACAGTACGTGTTGTACGTTATGTCAAAAAGATAGAAGGTAATGACGCCTACGATACGAATGTTTCCTTTAATCCTTTTAAAATAAATGATTTATAATAATATTTATAGCAGCATAGCTTCGGCGACCCCATCGACGTCGCGCGAGCTGTCTTTGAGATAATTCAGGATAGCAAATCCGAAATCCATGACAAGTCCCGGGCCGCGTCCTGTGATGATATTGTGTTCCGTCACAGTCGATTCGTATACGATTGTTGCGCCGATTAGTTCCGGCTCTATGCCGGGGTAACATGTCGCTTTTTTGCCTTTAAGGAGTCCCAGGCTGCCGAATACTCTTGGGGATGCACATATAGCAGCTAAAAGTTTGTTGTTTTCGTAAGAATCGACTAATGCTTTGCGCAAGCCTTCATGTCGGTTCAGCATTTCGCTTCCCGGCCCTCCGCCTGGAAGTACTAATGCATCAAAATGAGAGTAGTCTGCATCTTCAAAAAGTTCATCGGCAATTACTGGTATACCGTGAACGCCTACGACGGTTTTATCGCCGGTTATCGACGCGGTTATTGTTTCAATATCTCCGCGTCGCAGAATATCGATTGTCCCGATAGCTTCCAATTCTTCAAAACCTGTAGCAAGAAATACTAATGCTTTCATAATTGTTTGGTTGAAAATTATTACTAAAGTTTTTCCATGTTAATTATTTAACATGCTTTTTATTTGTTCAATACTAAGATCGGTAACTGCCGAAATGAGTTCGACCGAAAGTCCTTTTTGGAGACATTGTTTTGCTATTTTTATGCGCGTTTTCTCCATACCTTTTTCCATGCCTTTCTTGACTCCTTTCTCAATTCCTTTTTTTTCACTGTATGCGATTGCATCTTTAACACTATCGTATTCCAGAATGCTTGTCTTATATTCATCCATCTCTTTTTCTGTTAATTTGTTAATCTGTGCTCGTTTAAATAATTTTTCAAAGATTTTCCCCTGCACCTCCAACGGGCGGGATTTTAACTTCTCAAGATTTTTCAGTGTAAACAACCACTATTCCGTATTTGTTGACAATTCTTCTGCCGGCTTTGTGAATTTGGGTAACTCGACGAATATCATATTCAACTTGTCGGTTAATTTCTTTTGGGCGTTTTTGCGATATAGATAGATTTGTTCGATACAAGTATCCTTGACGTTTTCTTCCTCGAATTCAACAAAATCCAGTATCGCTATGAAATAAACCGCTTTCAGTCGATAGTCCCATTTGCCCACAGGAGCTTAATTTTGTATTGTTGCGGAGGCGTAAAACAGCGACCTGTCTATAAAGAAAGTTTGGTGGTATCGTTGCATTTCCACGATAAAATATTCATTATCGCTATTTGTACAATACAGGTCGAATACGGCCTTACGGTCGGTGTCCCATTCATCCAAGACTTCGTTCGGCATATATTTCACATTGGTAATATGCGTCTTCTCATCAATTATCTCGTTCAGGAAGTCAATGAGCAATTCCTTATCCATGAATATTTTTTTAAACCCGAAATCCGTTCGAGGATTCAAATATACTCCACTTATATCGGTCTTTTTTTCCGTTTGGTTCGGATCAATCTTCGATTCATGTTTTTCTTTTTTCATTTTTAAGTCAGTTTATAGATATAAGTGATTGTTCCGTTCTGGTTATTCGTTCCTTTTATCTTGTTAAATTTGGCGCGTCCGGCGGCTTCTATGGCGCTGTTGCGCATCAGTGCATCGTCAATGTTTGTGCCTCTTCCTACTTCGGCGCTTATAACGTTTCCGTTCGGATCGACCGTTATATTGATCACGATTTTACCTTCTTCCTGTCCTCTATCCGTTGGGCGCGGCAATCCTCCTTGTCCGATGTAACGTCCGTCGAGATTGAATGTTCCGAAGCCTCCCGTACCCTGATTTGCGCCTGTATCCGAATTGCCGAAGGGACTATCCTGGTTGTCTGTGCCTGCGGATGCATCGCCTTGTTGACTTTGTTGTGAAGACGCCATGCCGAACGCATTCGATACGCGATTGCTTATGGCTTCCTGTTGCTTCCTGAGTTCTTCTTCACGGCGTTTTCTTTCTTCTTCTTCCCGTCGCCGACGTTCCGATTCTTCCCTTTCTTTCCTGGCTGTTTCGTCGGCAACCGTATTTTCTTCTTTTTTATTTTTGCTATTCGGTATGGAAACCGTTTCCTCCTCGTCCTGGGTAAGCAACTCTTCGGCTTTTGGAGCGGGTTTGGGTTGAAGTTGCGGCGGTGGATCCTTCTGTGGAACGCTTGTCGTGTATTGCGGTTCAAATGTGCCGACAGCGGCATACACATCCCCAAAGTTCACAAGAATACCACTGTCTTCACTCGGAACGATCGTCCTCATGATACTGAAGTATAGTATGACGAGGATCGCCAGGTGTACGAGAATGGCGCCTGTCAATGCGAGAATGTCGTCTTTGTTGAATTTCATTTTTATTTGTTTCTTTGCGGGCGGGTTGCAAGCGCCATCTTAAATTTATTTTCATTAGCGATGTTGAGAACCTTGATAATTTCGCCGTAAGGAACTGTTTCATCTGCATATAAGAGTACAAACATCTCCGGTTCCCGGGCGTAACGCTCCTGCAGGAAAGGTGTGATGTCGTTTAACGATACCTGTTTTTCACGTTGATTACCGAATGCCACGTAATAGTTCAGATTTTTATCAATCGTCACGCGTGATAACGGTTTTGCTGCCGTTTGCTTTTGTGACTGCGGTAAAGTAAGTTTGATGGCATTAGGCACCACTACCGTAGAGGTAACCATGAAAAAGATAAGCAGCAGGAAGATGATGTCCGTCATTGACGCCATACTGAAATTAGGGTTTATTTTTGTTTTGCGTTTCAGTGCCATATATTTCTTTTAATTAGCCGGTTCGTTCAATAAATCCATAAATTCCATTGTGCGGGCTTCCATGTTGTTAACGACGTTGTCCACCTGTGAAACTAAATAGTTGTATCCGAATAGCGCTACGATTCCGACAATAAGGCCTCCGACTGTAGTGACAAGCGCCTCGTATATACCACCTGACAATAATGTGACGTCGACATTTGTCCCTGCATTTGCCATATCGAAAAATGCACGGACCATACCGGTCACCGTACCGAGGAATCCGAGCATCGGAGCGCCTGCCGCTATTGTGGCGATAACGGGAAATCCTTTTTCCAGCTTGGCTACTTCTATATTACCTACGTTTTCTATGGCTACGAGTACATCATTCATAGGTCTTCCGAGGCGTGAGATCCCTTTTTCAATCATACGTGCGGACGGATTTCTTGTTTTGCGGCACAGGTTGATTGCCGAATCAATCTTTCCGTCATGGATGTAATCTCTTATCCGGTTCATGAAACCTTCGTCACTTTTGTTTGCGCGGCGCAGAATGACAAACCGCTGTATGAAAATGAAAATGGCGATGAATGACAAAATAAGCAAAACGACCATAATCCATCCGCCTTTCACGGCAAGATCAAGAATATTCATCTGCGCTTCCGTAGGCAATGTATCCGTAATTGTTTCCGTCAATACCGGCGGGGTGTTTGCCGCTCCCTGTGCCTGTGCTCCTGTTTGTTGTAATAATAATAGAACGTTCATTTTTTTATCTGTTAATAAGTTATTCCTATATTTGTTTAAGACATTCGTTATACATTGAAATGGTTTTTTCCAGTCCGTAGTAGAGGGCGTCGCTGATGAGTGCGTGTCCGATTGATACTTCATCCGTAGAGGGTATCTGCGATACAAAACAAGCAAGGTTCCGGAGATTCAGATCATGTCCGGCGTTAAGTCCCAATCCGAGTTCTCCGGCTAATTTTGCCGCTTCGACAAATGGGACGATCGCTTTTTTCCTGTCTTTGTCATAATTTTCGGCATAAGGGCCGGTATAAAGCTCTATGCGATCTGTCCCGGTCTTTGCCGCACAGGTTATATTTTTCAGGTCTGTCCCTATGAAAATCGAAGTACGTATTCCCTTTGACTTGAAAAGCTCGATAAGTCCGATCAGTTTATCCAAGTTTGCTTCTACGTCCCATCCCCGGTTTGAAGTAAGGGCGTCCGGCATGTCGGGAACAAGCGTTACTTGTGCCGGTTTGATATTTACAACGAGTTCAATGAATTTTTGACTCGGATATCCTTCGATATTTAATTCGGTTTTAATTAGCGGTTTTATTTCATAGACATCGCTGTATTTTATATGACGCTCATCCGGACGGGGATGAACGGTGATTCCCTGCGCCCCGAACAACTCGCAATCCTGCGCTATTTTTGCGACATCGGGAATGTTTCCACCGCGTGAATTACGTATTGTTGCAACTTTATTTATATTTACACTTAATTTTGTCATGCTAAAAGTCTGTTATTATAACTCTTTCTTATAACTTTGCAGCGATAAGTCAAGTGCAAATGTACAAGTATTTAATGAAATAACAGAGATAATTGTCCAAAAATATATTACAAAAATGAGAATTGGGGTATTTGGTAGTGAATGTAAAGCGGATAAACTGCCTGTGATAAAAGGGTTATTTGGTAAACTGAATGCTCTGAATGCTGGGATTTATGTTCAGCCCGCATATTATGATTTCATGGTTGAAAAATTTGGTTATCGCCCTGTAAATTCGAGGATTATTGATAGTGAAGTCTTTGATTTTGATATAGCGCTGAGCGTGGGGGGCGACGGTACTTTTTTGCGTACGGCCCTGGAAGTGAATAAACAGGGTATTCCCATATTGGGTATTAATACGGGACATCTGGGTTTTCTTGCCGATGTCGGAAGCGATCAAATAGATGAGACATTAGACGAATTGTTCAGGGGTGATTATAAGACGGAAGAACGTTCGCTTTTACGAATGTATACGGAAGAACGCGCTTTTGGCGGTTTCAATTATGCGCTTAATGAAGTTGCCATATTGAAGCGGGATACGTCTTCGATGATTACCGTTCATACTTATCTGAATGATGATTATCTGACTTCTTATGTGGCGGATGGACTGGTCATTGCGACGCCTACCGGCTCTACTGCTTATTCCATGAGCGTGAACGGGCCGATTTTGCTGCCTCAGAACCGGAATTTTGTATTAAGCCCAGTTGCGCCACATTCTCTTAATGTCCGTCCGGTTGTGATACCGGATGATTATATAATTACGTTAAATGTCGAAAGTAGGACAAATTCTTTCCTTGCTTCGTTGGATGGGCGCTCCGAAGACCTTCCTGTCGGTATATCGCTGAAAATCAGCAAGGCAGGATTTGCGACACGTGTAGTTAAGCGATTTAATCAGACTTTTTGCCAGATTTTGCGCGAAAAATTGATGTGGGGAGCAGACGTCAGAAGTTAAATAAACATAATGCGATGAATTTTTCTGTCGAAAAATTATGTTGGACAACATAAACGCATTATCTTTGCATCGTGTTTTTCATGGTATTAGATTTAAGGTTAACAATGAAGATTGTGGTTGTCGTGAGACAACCTTTTCTTTTTTATAGAGGTTCCTTTATTTATCCATGTTGAATGGGGTACGAAAAAAATAGACGGCTTGCCTGAGCAAGCCGTCTATTTTTTTCGTATACTGTGTTGTTTTATCTTTTAGCCATTGCCGGCTCCGGTACAGCACCTTTCTTTGTCATACGGAATTTCTGTATTTCGTATGCAATAGGTGTAGCTATGAACAATGTGGAATAGGTTCCGATAAGCACGCCGAGCATGATTGCAAACGTAAAACTGCGTATTGTAACACCGCCAAGCAAGAATATACATAATACGACTACAAACGTAGATAGCGTTGTGTTAAATGTACGCGACAGTGTCGAGTTCAGCGCATCGTTTATAACCTGATAACGGTCGCGTTTGGGATAATCCCGTATGGTCTCACGGATACGGTCGAAAACAACCACCGTATCGTTGATAGAATAACCGATGACCGTCAAGATTGCGGCTATAAACGTTTGGTCTACCTCCATGGAGAACGGAAGGATCTTCCAGAATAGGGTATAAAATGCGATTATACACAAAGTCGTAGCGAACACCGATATGAACACGCCGATAGAGAATCCCCAGTCGCGGAAACGTATCAGGATGTATAGCGCCATACAGAACATGGCGATGATAACCGCCATAACAGCGCTGTTCTTTATATCATCCGCCATACTCGGCCCTACTTTCTGCGAACTTTTTATATATTGTTCCGTAAACTGTTGCAATGTAGTTCCCGAAGGCAAGATATCCTTTACGCCTTCGTATAATTTAGTGTTGATTTCTTCATCTACGGCAGGGTTGTTGTCTGTAATTTTATAGTTGGTTGATATGCGTACCTGGTTAGCGGAACCAATCGTTATCACGCTGACGGATCCGTCCAGTTGCTCGTCAAGTGAAGTGCGGAGTTCGTCAGTGCGGACATCCTGGTCGAAGCGTATGACATAATTACGTCCCCCTGTAAAGTCAATACCGGAATTTAACCCGATTGTGACCATTGATATGCTGCCGAGGATAACAATAGCAAAGGGAATGAGATATCCTATTTTCCGTCTGCCGAGAAAATTGAAATTCGGATTGATCAAGAAATTTTTGGAAAGACTTGTCGTGAAAGTCATATTCTTAATTTTATCTTTTGCCAGTAACCATTCATAAACAAGGCGTGTCAGGAATACTGCAGTAAGGAATGAAACGGCGATACCGATCAGTAATGTCCATGCAAATCCTTTGATCGGGCCGGTACCGAATACGAACAATACCCCGCCGGCAATCATTGTTGTCAGGTTGGCGTCGAAGATTGCGGAAAAAGCGTTTTTGTAACCGTCGGCAAGCGACCGGGCTAGTTGTTTCCCCGACCGGAGTTCCTCTTTGGTTCGTTCATAAATCAACACATTCGCGTCGACCGCCATACCGAGTGTGAGTACCATACCGGCAATACCCGGCAGGGTAAGTACGGCCTTGAATGAAGCAAGGATGCCAAGCGTAAAGAAAATGTTCAGCACTAAAGCCCCGTTAACAATCATACCCGGAAGGAATCCGTAAACTATGCACATGTATGCCATCAATACGATTAGCGCTATGATGAATGAGATGACGCCGTCATTAATAGCTTCCTGTCCGAGTGACGGACCAACGATATCTTCCTGTGCAATATTAACCGAAGCCGCCATTTTACCTGATTTCAGCACATTCGCCAAGTCCTTTGCCTCCTCGACGGTGAAATATCCTGTAATAGTCGAACGTCCGCCCGTGATTTCCACTTGTACGGTAGGAGCAGAATATACCAGATTGTCAAGAACAATCGCTACGCATTTGCCTATGTTTTCTTTTGTGAGGCGCGCCCACGCTTTCGCTCCTTCGGCGTTCATCGACATACTTACGACCTGCTCCGAACGTGACATCGCACCCTGTGAAAAGTCGGCATTTGCATCGGTTACGACGTCGCCGCTTAGTGCCGGCGAACCGTCGCGGTTTGTAACTTTTAATGCGTATAATTCGAAGAATTGTTCGTTTTCGTCGCGCGATTTTACGTTCCATCTGAATATGACGTTGTTGGGCAATACTTCCTTGACTTGTCTTAGATTCAGCAAACTGTCGATCTTCGGCATATCCTGTTTGGCTGCAATGCCGACGATCGGGCCTGGTGCGAGTTGCCCGTTGTATGCATTGAGCGAAAGGATGGAGAATAACGGATGTTGCCTGGTAAGTTCCGCTTCGGACTGTGCTGCAGCTTGATTTTCGATGCTGAACTGATCTAATAACGAATCAGCTTCGGAGGTTGCATCGGCAAGCGCATCCGCCGGATTTTCAGGATTCGTTTCAGGCGTTTCCGCCGTAAGATTTTCTTCTGCCGCAGCTTCCGTCCCGACAGCTTCGGACGGCGTCTGTTCCTCCACCATACGTGCCAGAACGCCATCGGCTTCGACTAACTGTTGATATAACTGTGTCAGGTCATACGTTTCCCAGAACTCAAGGTTTGCACTTCCCTGAAGCAATTTGCGTACGCGCTCGGGTTCTTTCACTCCCGGCAACTCGACGAGGATGCGTCCGTCTGTTTCAAGGCGTTGTATATTCGGGGATACTACGCCGAAACGGTCGATACGTGTGCGTAGCACGTTAAATGAATTATCTATCGCGCTTTTTAACTCGTCGCGTAATACGCTGAGAACCTGTTCGTCCGTACTCTGGGGCGTGATTTTATCTTTCAGGTCGAAAGTACTGAAGATAGCGGACAAGCGCGCTCCCGGATCAATTCTTCTATATTCCTCAACAAACAGTTCAATAAAAGACCTCTGGCTTGTAGCCTGACGTACATGTGCAGCATCAAGAGCCTTATTGAAGTTTTCATCCTTATTATTATTCGACAGTGAACGGATAACGTCCGCCACGTTCAACTCCAAGATAACGTTCATGCCACCCTTCAGGTCAAGGCCTAATGTGATTTCATTTTCACGACATTGTTTTAATGTGTAGCCCAGCCATACTTTCTTGTTAGCAAGAGAATCCAGATAGTAATTCTCTTTTGCCGCATCTCCATTCGCGTAAGCCGCCGCATCAGAATTGTACCTGTTCGTCACAAATGAAAATGACAGATAGAAAATACAAACTAACGCCAGCAAAATCGCGAATACTCTTACAAATCCTTTGTTTTGCATTGGTTTTTAATATATTTATGTTGTTACTTTAATTTATAATTCTGTTTTTAGGGTGCAAAGATAGATTTTTTTTCATTGCAAAATAGATTTTTACGCATTTTTTTTAATTCTTTTTACGCATCATCCTGTTTGTCTCGAATTTTCATTTTTATTGCATTTGTGAAATCGGATTTTTTTACGTACGTTTGGCGCGAAATTGATTCCGGATTTTAAAAGCATAATACAATGAAACAGGTTCTTTTTTTATTATTTTTCAGCATCTTCGGTGTTACCGTTTCGGCAAAACAGGTTGATACGGTCGAAGTTTTAAGTCCGTCCATGAATACGAAAGTGGAAAATATCGTGATCCTTCCCGCCGACTATGAAAGCAAAACAGACCTTCCCGTGCTGTATTTGCTTCATGGATACGGAGGAAACCACAAATCGTGGATACAGATAAAACCCGGACTGCCTGAACTTGCAACGCAATACGGCATAATCATCGTGTGTCCCGACGGGAAAAATTCCTGGTATTGGGACAGTCCCGTAAACCCGAAAATGAAATATGAAACTTATGTATCCAAAGAATTGGTGAACTACATGGATGACCGTTACAAAACCCGGAAAGACAGATCGGGACGCTTTGTGACCGGACTGAGCATGGGTGGGCACGGCGGTTTATGGCTCGGCATACGCCATCAGTCTGTATTCGGTGCATGTGGCGCTACGAGCGGCGGCGTAGACATCCGTCCATTCCCCGGCAACTGGGAAATGAAAGATGCACTGGGCGCTTATAACGAAAACAGCGAACGCTGGGATAATCATACGGTCGTCAAACAATTGCATCTTATCAAACCGGAACTTGCCATTATAATAGACTGCGGCACGGAAGATTTCTTCTACGAAGTAAACGAGACCCTTCACCGCGAAATGCTGTACCGTAATATAAAGCACGACTACATCTCCCGCCCCGGCGCACACAACGGCAATTACTGGAGTAATTCCATAGAATACCAACTCCTGTTTTTCAGTAATTTCTTCCGGAGGAAATAAAAGTCCGTTGTCACAGTTACTTTTTTCTTCATAATGTATTAATCAGAGGCGTATCCTATATCTTACCTCCATTAACAACCACCGCGACCCTGCTCTCACCGGTACGGTTAGCACGCGGGAATTGTTCGTACTGTCCAACAGCGAGCCTGTCGGCCTGTTTGCCGAACTCGGCAACATAACAAACCGTTTCGATCAGCAGCGTTTCCTGCTGAATTCAAACCGTCAGGCGCTGGCAAACTGGATGTGCCTGGGCTTTATCATCGACTATGAAAACTCAAAAAAATAAATGCTATTGAAGAATGAGTCGGTGAAAAGATCATTCCTCCTCATTCATTATACTATGCGCAACGCTGTTTTGTGTGTTGCACCGCAGCAGGAATAACTTTGTGTATCGCACGCCTCCTCCCTGCACGTCCGGATCCGGCCGTCTGTCCCGGGACAGACTCCTCCCCGGTCACAACGCTCCACGTCCCGTACACTTCGACGGACATCAGAAGGTATCCGTCTCCTGTTTTTATACGTCATTAAGTATTCATTTCTAAATATGGAAAAATAATGTCGCATACAAAACATTTATTATTTCCGAGAACAGTCGAAGCTAAGGTCGCAGACCTGAAAACGAAAAGGAAGTACCAGAAGGCAAACGCAGCGCAGCTTGGCATTCCGCCTGCCG
>JAISEJ010000104.1 GCA_031264155.1 Tannerella sp.
AAGCATCTCGATACATGTATTGGAGGTGTTTGCAAGGCTGCAAAGCATTCAAAAAAGTTTACGGGAATAGCTTGCAAGGCTGCGAACTGTCTCCAACCGGTTACATGAGGTCTTTGCAAGCTTGCAAAGTACGGATGAATGATTTAAGTAAAATATGTATCAAACAATAACCCGAGGAAATAAAGGCGAAGCGTCGGAAAGCCCCAAAAGTTAAACGGCGCGTCCCGGTTTCCCGCTAAAGAATAAAGGAGGATTGGCGTCCTCAGTAATATAGATAGGGCGCCGGAACCTTAGGGCCAATGCAATAGCATCGGAAGTACGTGCGTCGAGCTCCACCCGCTTACCTCCATTTATTTGTACAGATCAATTTCGAATAAAAGATACCTTCTTCCAGGCGGAAGAAGTGGTACTTTATTCATTCGAAAAATATAACATCAACCAAAAACCATTTTTTGATATCTGAATTATTTTTTATGACCCTATACTGGAGGGATTACCCGGATTACCCCATTGTTTTGGTACTTTCAATTGGAACATGGCATATTCTTCAGCGCCGCCCAAAACCACACGTGCGGACAAATGTCATATAGCATCGCAATATTCCCTCCGGTTCTCTGCGTCCTAAAAACTCATTTGTAAGAACACAGAGAACCACAAGAATAAATCAATTATACCGTAAGATACCGGATAATCTTTTGCGTGTAAAAAATATCCGGCTTTTTACTGTTCCGACCTTTATTCCCAATGTCTGGGCTATTTCGTCGTATTTATAGCCGCACATGTACATCCGGAAAGGGATTCTTAATTTACTATTCAAACGGTCGATCTCCTTGTTGATCTCTTTTTCGTTATAAGCCGATTCCGGGTCTGTGTGGAACACATCCTTGTTTTGATTCAGAAAGAACAGATCCTTGGTATGGTCAAAAGTAGTCTTTCGCAGGACTTTTTTACGATAATTATTGATAAACGTATTCTTCATGATGGTATAAGTCCAGGCTTTCAGGTTTGAAGTTTCCTCAAATTGTTTCCTGCATGTCATCGCTTTCAGGAAAGTTTCCTGCAGCAAGTCCATAGCATCGTCTTTATCTGAGGTCAGCTTCAATGCGAAACTGTTTAACTTTTGTTCAAGACCAACTAATTGGTCATTAAATTCTACGATTGTCATAATTCAATGATTTTAAAATAAATATTCATAATTTATCGTGGCAAAACGTCTTATCCCACAGCCAATAGCGTGGTTCCGGTTGCCCATCCGGCGCTTTAGTTTCTTATTGTCCGCATACTGCCATGGATTGTAATCACCGGAAATATCGAGCGTCCATTTATTGGATAGAGCTATTTCAGCGCCCGGGTTAATGGTCGCATCATACAGAAGACTACTCCTTACCGACGCTGACTGCCCTTTTACACAATAACATGCAGCCAATATGAAAAATATGCAAAAAATACATCTCATAACACATTCTGATTCAAAAAACTTGCAATGGTGGGTACTGGATTAATATGACAATGGATATAGCTCATTATCACACACCTTATCCACAGAAAGTTTAGTCAAAGGTAGATGTGTCGGATATTATGTTTGTAGTATTGTTGGTGTATTTTTATTTTTGTTTGAATTAAAATGTGTCACCAAAAAGCAATGCAAAAGTATTTTTTTCCAAAAAAAAGGATATGCCTTCTTAAATTTGTGTTTCTCACAAAAAAATAATTTTTATCTTGCATTTTATGTAAAATGTTGCACGGGTTAGCAAATGTTATTATATTTGTTAATAAATTATTTCGTGTTGATATGACTGACGATCATATTTTTTATCAAGGGTTTATGACTGCGATTCGCACTAAAATCCCTCATAAAGCCACGCTCGCGAATACAATCACCGACCTGTTGGGCATAGACAAGGATGCTGTCTATCGCCGCCTGCGGGGTGAGGTGTATTTTACGTTTGCCGAAATGGCAATCATTGCCAAAAGTCTGGGAATTTCACTGGATAACATTGTCGGGATCATATCGGCCGAACAGAGCCGGCCTATCCAAATGGTGATCACCAGGCAGGTGAATCCTACGCCTGATGATTATAAGATGATCAAAGATCATTTGGATATATTGGAGATCATAAAAGATGAGCCCGGTACAAAGCTCATGGAAGCATCCAACATCTTTTCTCATTATATATATAATGATTATGAGTGCATTACAAGATTTTACCTGTTCAAATGGAACCAGGCCAGCCAATTAGGAAGCGCTCTGCCTTATCACGAAATCATCATTCCGGATCAGATGCGGGAAATGCAAAGGCAGGCTTGCGAATGTGCACGACATATCTCGTCGACAAGTTATATATGGGATTACATGATCTTCCAGAATTTTGTGGCCGACGTAAAATATTATGCCAGCATACAACTTATCACAAAGGAGGATGTGGCCCTGATCAAAAATGATTTGTCCGATTTTTTAGATAAAATCGAACAAATCGCGGTCACAGGGAAGCATGAAAAAACCGGAAATGAAGTATCCCTGTTTATATCCGATATTAACTTCGATACAAGTTACAGTTGCCTGCAAAGTAAAAATATCCGTTTAAGCATGGTCAGGACATTTGTATTGAACGCAACTGTGGCTTTGGATAATGAGGTTTTTAATGAAATGTCGCACTGGATACGTTCCATGCAAAGAATGTCCACATTAATATCTGTTAGCGGAGAAAAAGTAAGGTCCCTGTTTTTCGATGCACAACGTAAATTGATTGATACGCTCTAATCCCGGTAAATTATGAAATGGAACGACATGCACAATTTTCTGATCGCCGCGCTGGAAAAAAAAATTCCCGAAAAGGCAAAGCTGGCAGATGTGTTATCCGACATTCTTTGCATGGAAAAAGGAGCGGTGTACCGCAGGATACGCGGCGAAGTACCGTTCAGTTTTTTCGAAATAGTAAATATAACCGAAAAACTGAATATGTCGCTGGACAGTCTTGTCCATGCAAATTCGATGCGTACCGACCGGTTTGTGTTAAAACTGATTGAATATACCGAACTGAACGATATTGATTATACGCATTGGGACGATTATAACGAGCTGATAGACAGTGCAAAAAACGACAGCAAGTCTGAAATAGCCGAATCCTTAAATGTCCTGCCGATATCCATCTATTCAAAATTCGATACCTTGTCCAGGTACTATTTATTCAAATGGCAATATTTATTTAACGGGACAAAAAGCCGACTCCCTTACCGCGACCTGGTGATTCCCGAAAGGCTGTACCGGATATACCAAACCTATTTCGAAAAAACGAGGAACATCGCAAATACATTATATGTGTGGGATCACCTGATATTTCAATATTTAGTAACCGATATCAAATATTTTTCCAGCATTAACCTGGTCACCAGCAACGATATCAGGCAAATCAAGGAAGAACTGTTCGCATTCCTGGACTATACCGAAAAGATCGCCATCAACGGGTGCTTTGAAGAAACCGGGAAACCGGTGCAATTCTATATATCCGATATTAACCTTGAGGCCGACTACAGTTATATCCGGATCAATGATCTTTACATAAGCCTTGTGCGGACATTTATTCTATATTCGGGAGCATCCCTGGACAGGGATTCTTATGAAAAAACAAAAGCATGGATCCAGTCATTGAAAAAATCATCTACATTAGTCACCCAAAGCGGAACCATGCTTCGAGCACATTTTTTTGAAAAACAACGGAATATTATTTCGGAATTGTAATTCAATATCGTTTAGCGTCCCTGGGTATCATTGCAGGAACGGCATGTGCTTCATGACTATTTCTTGATGCCCATGTGCTGCTTCACAGCCGGGAGCAGGTCTACCGAATCAATAGCCTTGTACAGCACTGCCTGGGAACTCAAAACATAAGTAATACCCTGTTCTTTTGCCACAGTTTCGATGGCTTTATTCGCTTTTTCGAGAACAGGCTGCATAAGCTTGTCATTCTCCTGCTGTAAGCTTTCCTGGGCTTGTTCCTGAAACAACTGGATACGCTGATTGATGGACTGTAATTCCTGTTCTTTCGACTGGCGCACCAAATCCGTCCAATTCTTGCTATTGGTGGTATACTCTTCAATTTTCTTATTCCGCTCTACATTCAGTGTTTCCAATTCCGATTCCAGACCCCTTGTCACTTTTTGCATTTTTACCATTGCCGTGTCGTATTCCGACATGGAAACAATTAACTCTTGCATGTTGATGTGCGCCAATTTGAGGGCCTGGGCTGAAACATTGCTACAGAAAGCGACAATAGCAATTACAAGTACGAACTTTAATGTGGTCTTCATTTTCTATTGGGTATTAAAATTTTGGGTGCAAATTTAACAATTAATTTTTATATCCCAATCTTTCGAGCACTTCATCGCTTTTATCATTTTTGGGATTGGCATATAATATGGTAGCATCGGCCGATGTGTCGAATATTGCTGCATATCCTCCCTCTACGGCCATTTCCTTGATGGCTTTGTATACTTCGTCCTGAATCGGCTT
>JAISEJ010000202.1 GCA_031264155.1 Tannerella sp.
GCCTCGCAAAACCTTTCCGTTCTAAGGAAAATGGCCTTACACACCGTATCTGAGCAGAAAGATAAACACAGTATCAGGAAGAGACTTTATAAAGCTGCACTGGATATAGGTTACCTAAAAATACTCTTGAAAATTTGATGCGGTTGCCCTGAATTCCAACCAATAGTTCCCTATTTTTCAATATACTATTTTCGCCAAGCAACAAGTTTCCAAAAAAACGCTCCAGATATTTTTTTGTAGCGTGAATATTGTTTTTAAAATCATTATAGTTGGCACGGACAAGGGCATTGCGGAAATACCACGAATATTGGGCAAAAAGCGTATTGGCAGCATCAAAACCGAATGTCCGTAAATACTTAATGATAAATACAGCGGTTGTCCTTGTATTGCCCTCGCCGAATGCGTGAATTTGCCACAACCCCGACGTAAATGTCGCAATATGCCGGACTGTTTCAAGTAAATTTATGCTTTTATAATTAAATTGTTTTTCCTGTTCAAAATCATAGTTGAGCGTTGCACGAATGCTGTCGGCGCTTGCATAATAAACCGTTTCGCCGTTTAGCGCCCATTCGGCTTTGCTGATATTGTAATCTCTGATTTTCCCTGCAAACTGATAAATTCCTTCAAAAAGCCGCTTATAAATGGTTATGTATTCTGCGGGCGAAAAAGTGAAGGTTTTTTCTGATAAAATTTCTGCAATCCGGGCGGAAACCTTGTCTGCTTCTTCCGTTCTGTCAGTCTCATCTTTGACGGGTTTGGCTTTGTAATAACTGTCAAGGCGATGTTTTACCTCGTCAATCGTAATATCGCCCTCAATGTTTTGCCTTGCAGTTTCGATAAGATACGGCGAAGATTTCAGCCCGTCAACCTTCTGCAAGCCGATTGCTGTTTGCCATGCGTAACTTTTTTCCCTTTTTTCAGGCTCGCTCTGTCTGGTATATTCGTCAAAAATGCTCATACTTTTTCCTCATTCTATATTTTTTATCATCTGAAATACCTCTATCTATTTTAAATTTCTATTTACTTTCAATTTCATCGGTATCTCCTTATTCCGTTTCACACCATTCGCAACTCTCGCTGGCGTATTCTATCTCAATCGTAGAATGCTGGATACCTATGCCTTTCAACAACAGATGCGCCTCCGAACGGATTTTTTGCTGTCCGGCAATACTCTGAGGTTCGTCTATAACCAGATGCACGGTCAAAACATTGTATTCGCTGTCCATCGTCCAGATATGGAGGTCGTGAATATCCGTCACGCCCGGCAGGTTTTTCAGTTTTCCGGCAATTTCCTTTTCGTCAACATTGGCTGGCGTCCCCTGCAAAACAACCCGGAAAATCGTTTTCAGGTTTCTGTACACGTTATATAATATATAAATAGAAATTCCAATCGACAAAAGCGGGTCAAGCACGGGCACGTCAAAGAATAGCATAACGATGCTCACAATCAACACGGCTATCCAGCCCAAAACGTCTTCCAGCAAATGAAGCGACACGACGCGCTCGTTCACGCTATTGCCCTTTTTGAGCCGGAAAATGACGGCGCCATTGACGATTACGCCCAGAATCGCTAACAGCAACATGCCTCGCGCGTTGGGTTCGGCGGGCGACAGGACACGCCGCACGCTTTCGTAAAGCACAAATACCGATCCGGTAAGCAATATAACGGAGTTAACCGTCGCGCTCAGCAATGAAAAGCGCTTGTATCCGTAGGTGTATTGTGCGGTCGGTTTCCGTCCGGCGATTCTTTGAAAAATCCATGCCAGGCCCAATGCCACGCTGTCACCTAAATCGTGCAGGGCATCCGACAAAATAGCGATGCTATTGGTGAGCAATCCTCCGATTAACTCAATGATGCAGAAACCTAAATTCAGGAAAAACGCCAGTGCAATGTTTTTCGTTGCGCGCTCATGATGATGTTCGTGATGATGATGTGCCATTATATTGTTATTTTGATTATGATATTGTTGACAATCGGGTTTCACTTGCCGATGCAAAATTTTGAGAATATGTTTCCGAGCACCTCGTCGGTGGCGATTTCGGAGCCGGTTATTTCTCCCAGATAATGGATACATTCGCGGATATCTTCCGCCAGCAGGTCGCCGGAGAGGTTGTCGTCAAGGCCTTCCATGACGCGCTTAACAGATTCGCCGGCACGAAGCAAGGCCTCGTAATGACGGACATTAGTCACTATCACCTCGTTTCCTGTGACCTTGTTTACGTTTGCAAGACAGATGATGTGATCTTTCACACGCTCGATATCCGCCGGTTCTTTGCATGAGATATGGATTGCCCGTACATTCCCCGATGTATGAATAGGACTGCGACGCGCAATATCGTTCTTTGTTCCTATCATCAGGATAGGTTTATTGAATTTTTGCAGCCAGCGACTCATCGGCACAAGTTCTTCGGTCTCTTTCTGTGTAAGATCGAAAAGATACAGTATGATAGAGGCCTTTTCCGCCTTCTCGAAACTGCGCCGGATGCCCAACGCTTCTATACGGTCGGACGCATTGTCGCGCAAGCCTGCGGTATCGATAAAACGAAACAGTTGCCCCTCTATGTATAATGTTTCCTCTATCGTATCGCGCGTAGTGCCCGGTATGTCCGAAACGATTGCACGTTCCTCATTCAAAAGGGCATTCAGCAAAGTCGATTTTCCTACATTCGGCTTTCCGATGATAGCTACGGGGATTCCGTTTTTTATCGCATTACCGGCGGCAAACGAATCCGCAAGGTCTCTTATTTTGTAGCGTATCTTATCGGCCAACTCCCGGAGTTGCGTGCGGTCGGCAAACTCCAATTCCTCATGATCGCCGAAGTCAAGTTCCAATTCTATCAGGGATGCAAAATCAAGCAGTTGCGCGCGCAGTTGCTTAAGTTCATCCGAAAATCCGCCACGCATCTGATTCACTGCAAGCCTGTGCATCCCTGCAGATGTTGATGCGATAAGATCGGCTACCGCCTCCGCCTGCGACAGGTCCATCTTACCGTTCATGAACGCCCGTTGGGTAAATTCCCCCGGACGCGCCTGCCGCGCTCCGTTTTCAATAAGCAATTGCATTAGTTGCTGTTGTATATACAACGAGCCATGGCACGATATTTCAACCGTATCCTCGCCCGTATATGAATGTGGAGCGCGAAAAACCGAGACCAATACATCATCCAGCACTTCGCCGTTTCGGTAAATCGAACCGTAAACAACCGTATTTGCCTGACGTTGCCCGATATGGCGGACAACATCGCCGCCATTCTTTCCAGAAAGCGTATCGGAGGAAGCAACCGGATCACCGACGCCGTTATTCCTGCCGGATGGCGCATCAAGATCACTCAATTTATCGCATACGCCAAACGCGTCCGGCCCCGAAACACGTATAACGGCTATTCCTCCCGAACCGGGGGGGGTGGATATGGCACAGATAGTATCGTCGAAAATCATACCTTTATATTTCAATAAGTTCATATTTCTGTGTTCCTATCCCAATCTCCTCGGCATACTCAAGACCGGATTGCCAATCGGCGTCCGGATGAATCATGCGGAATTTATCTTCATAACCGTATATTTCCCCGTGCCGGGATTCGCTCGCATCAACCTCTAATGCTGCATCATCCTGCAGTCCGCCGCATTTTTCTCCATGGAGCGATTCGGTCAACCGGCTACCGGGTAATGCCGGAGCTTTCATCACAAGGTCGACGCACGCACGGTCAAGCGCAACCGGATCGAACGAAGCAGCCATGCCGATATCCGGCACAATAGCGGCGTCATTATGGTTCCAGCAATCACATTCGGGGGACACATTCATAATAAAATTAATATGGAAATGCGGTTTGCCTTTCAGTATGGCCTTCGTATATTCCGCAATTTTACAGTTCAACACCTCCGACGTATCGGAATCCGCAAGTACGGCCGAATCATACTGGCATAACGCCACACACTGTCCGCATCCCGCACATTTGGAATAATCAATTTCTGCTATCTTGTCCGCATTAAGATGTATGGCGCCATACGCACAATGCGTCACGCAAATTTTACAACCTTTGCAATTGTCGGCCGTTATAGCCGGCTTCGACGACGAATGAAGCTCCAGCTTTCCGCCTACACTTGCACTTCCCATACCGATGTTCTTCAGCGCACCGCCAAAGCCTGTCTGCTCATGTCCTTTGAAATGATTCATGCTAACGATAACATCGGCATCGACAATTGCTGCGCCGATTTTCGGAGCTTTGCAGTATTTACCGTTAATTTCAATTTCGCGATAGTCCGTTCCTTTCAGTCCATCCGCGATTATGACGGGACATTGTGCCGAAATAGGGTTATATCCGTTCTCCATAGCGCTCTGCAAATGGTCTACCGCGTTCGAACGTCCGCCGGAATAAAGCGTATTGCTATCCGTCAGAAACGGTTTTGCTCCTTCCAGGCGCAACAGGTTTGCCATTCGCGCGGCATAATTCGGGCGAATATATGCCAGATTTCCCGGTTCACCGAAATGTATTTTTATCGCAGTAAACTTTTTATCCAGATCCAATGTTGTCAAACCGGCCTTTTTAACAAGACGTTCCATCTTATCCAACAGATTATTTACAGGCGACGTCCGCAAATTCGTAAAATATACTTTTGATGATTCCATATTAAAATAAACTGAGTGAATTTATAATTTAATGGGGTAAAGATATAATTTTTTTATAAAACAGGAAAACAATTACTCCGATAAAATAAAACAGTAACTACGAACAACCGTCACCTGTTAATCTTTCATAAAAAAGTATGCCTTCGGAAAGCATTAGGTTAAAACCTATGCTATATATTATTTTTATCACTACTTTTACAGATTGAATTTATACATTGCTATCGGAATACATTGGCGTGAACTATTGTTTTTAAATAATTACTTCAAATACATCATGATTGCCGGAGGCGGTTTTATATTACCGTAGCATCAAATTTAAATGATGTACAAGTGAGATGCAATGTAAAAAACAAATTATCGTATGAAAAAAGTAAAAACAATATATAATGACAAAAAGATGGTGTTTAAAAACCCATACGGAAGAGGAGGCACGCACGCAAGAGATGTTGGAGAGAGAAATGAAGCTCATTCCGATCATCAGTCGATTACTGGTGCAGCGTGGTATTACTACATCCGATGAGGTAAAGAAATTCTTCAAGCCGAGCCTGAGTGATTTGCACGATCCGTTTTTAATGCCGGACATACACAAAGCGGTGAAACGTTTAAACAAGGCTTTGGGCAACAATGAGAAGATATTGATATATGGAGATTATGACGTAGACGGGACATCGGCGGTGTCGCTCGTATACCGGTTTCTACGTCCGTACTCTACCATGTTGGACTATTACATACCCGACCGCTACGACGAAGGATATGGGATTTCCTATAAAGGGATCGATTATGCCGAAGAAAAGGGTATTAAACTGGTCATTGCGCTCGATTGCGGCATTAAAGCGATTGATAAGGTGAAATATGCAAAGGAAAAAGGCATTGATTTTATCATTTGTGATCATCACATGCCCGACGACGAACTTCCCGACGCCTTAGCGATACTCGACGCCAAACGTATTGATTCTGTCTATCCTTACGAACATTTATCGGGGTGCGGCGTAGGATTTAAGTTCATGCAGGCATTCGCCATGAGTAACGATATTCCATTCGGCATGCTCGAATGTCTGCTGGAATTAACAGCGATAAGCATCGCTTCGGATATCGTTCCGATTACCGGCGAAAACCGGATACTTGCCTATTTCGGACTGAAACAGCTCAACGGCAATCCCAGTGTCGGCATCAAGGGTATCGTCAAGACTTCCGGCCTTTTGGGAAAAGAGATTACAATCAGTGATATTGTATTCAAGATAGGGCCGCGCATCAATGCTTCCGGGCGTATGATGAATGGCCGCGAAGCGGTAGACTTGCTGCTTGCCCGGGACGAAAAAACAGCAAGCGAAAAAAGTGCGAATATAGACCAGTACAACGAAGATCGTCGCGAAATGGACCGAAAGATAACCGAAGAAGCAAATGCAATTATCGACGACTTCAAAGATATTGACGATCATAAAGGAATCGTCGTTTATAATCCGGACTGGCATAAAGGCGTAATAGGAATTGTAGCTTCACGGCTGACCGAAAAATATTACCGCCCGGCTGTTGTGCTTACCAAATCATCGGAACTAATTACCGGTTCAGCCCGTTCAATAGGCGGATTCGATATGTACAAAGCGATCGAAAATTGCCGGGACCTGCTTGAGAATTTCGGTGGCCATACGTATGCCGCAGGCTTATCTTTGCGTGAGGAAAATCTGAAAGATTTCATTGAACGATTTAATAAAATAGCCTCCGAAGAAGTCACCCCGGAACAAATGATCCCCCAGATAGACATAGATTCCGTAATCAAATTAAAAGAAGTCAACAATGCGCTGATGAATGATCTCAAGAAAATGAGTCCCTTCGGACCGAATAACGACAAACCTGTTTTCTGTTCATATAATGTGCGCGACTTCGGAACAAGCAGAGTTGTCGGAAAAGAGGGCGCTCATCTGAAACTTGAGTTGATTGACGACAGTTCGAAAACGCCTACACATGCCATAGCTTTCGGCATGAGCGAACATGCTCAATATATTACAGACGGAAATCCCGTTGATATATGTTACACAATCGAAGAAAACATTTACAACGGAACCACATCCATACAGATGATGATCAAAGACATAAGACCGTCAAACAGTACAAATTGTGAATGACATTCTACATGATGCATTAAAAAAATATTGGGGATATTCTTCCTTCCGTCCGTTACAGGAAGACATCATACGCTCCGTACTCAACGGAAAAGATACGCTCGGACTGATGCCCACAGGTGGCGGAAAATCCATAACATTTCAGGTGCCGGCCATGATAACGGAGGGGTTATGTATTGTTGTGACGCCTCTTATCGCACTCATGAAAGATCAGGTTGATAACCTGCGTACACGAGGCATAAAGGCGACAACCGTCTACTCCGGCATGACAGCCGACGAGATAAACAAACATTTCGATAACTGTATTTACGGCGATTATAAATTCCTTTATATCTCACCGGAACGGCTTCATACGGAACTTTTCAAAAAGAAGTTACCATTAATGAAAGTATCCCTGCTCGTCGTTGACGAAAGCCACTGTATCTCGCAATGGGGTTATGATTTCCGCCCTTCGTACCTGCATATTGCCGACATACGGAAAGAACTTCCGGAGCAGATTCCGGTGCTTGCGCTCACGGCAACGGCCACCCCCGAAGTCGTCGACGATATCCAGGAGAAACTATTGTTCCGGAAAAAGAATGTATTGAAAAAGAGTTTTATCCGTGAAAATCTGGCATATATCGTCCGGAACATTGAGAATAAAATGAGTAAACTGATTCATATACTCGAACATGTCGACGGTACGGCAATTGTATATGTACGTAACCGAAAGCATACGCAGGATATAGCCAAAGCGCTGCAACAGGCAGGTTTTTCCGCACAATTTTTCCATGCCGGCCTGAACCGCGATGAGAAATCGGAACGACAGGATGCCTGGAAAGAAGGGACATGCCGCATCATTGTCGCAACAAACGCTTTCGGAATGGGAATAGACAAGCCGGATGTGCGCCTGGTAATACACATGGATATGCCTAATTCGCTGGAAGAATATTTTCAGGAAGCAGGGCGCGCCGGCCGTGATGAAAAAAAAGCGTATGCGATCGCATTGTGCTCATCTACCGAAACATCTAAACTGAAAAAACGCATGACGGACGAGTATCCCGACAAAAAATTTATCCTCCGCGTATACGAGGCGTTAGGCCATTATTTTCAGATAGCCGTAGGGTTCGGAGCTTTCTTTACACATGATTTTTCACTTCCCGCTTTCTGCAGGATATTCGGGTTTTCCGGCGTTCAAACGCATAATGCGCTAAAAATACTTGAATCGGCAGGATATATCGAATATATAGAAGACCCGGACAACAGTTCACGCCTGCTGTTTCTGATAAACCGCGACGAATTGTATAAAATGGACTTCGACAAACTGACCGATGATGTCATACAGGTCATACTTCGCTCATATACGGGCTTATTTGCCGACTATGCTTTCATTGACGAATCGTTAATAGCAACGCGTGTACGCACTACGCGGGAAGCCGTGTACAACGCTCTGGTGATGTTGTCCAAGTCACACGTGATCAGCTATGTTCCGCGCAAAAAAATGCCGCAGATCATATTCAGCCTCCGGCGGGAAGAAACAAGGCATGTCGTCATTCCGCGCAGCATATTCGAAGAACGCCATAAACGCACACAGGACAGAGTCGCCAAAGTTATAGAATATATAACTGAAAAACGTTACTGCCGCACCCGGATGTTATTGCGCTATTTCGGGGAAAAATCGGAGAAAGATTGCCGCAGTTGCGACGTCTGCCTTAGTAAGAACCAGTCGGGATTGAAAAACTGGGAATTTAATAATACAAGGGATGCGTTATTCCGATACCTTGAGAAAAATACTTCCGGGAACATTCATACGCTGGCAAAAGAACTGCCTTTAGACAAGGATAAGAACATACAAGTCATACGCTTTTTACTCGATCATGATGAGCGCATCACATTAAACGACACGCTTGTCTCGCTAATCAGATAATACAAACGCCCGCTATCTTATGTCTTTCAGTAATTGCGTTCACTTTACGGCAGTCTATCAATACTTTTTTACCATCGGACAATGTCGTAGCAAACAGATATGCATCGCCACCGTCGGCTATACGGGTACGCTTGCGCAATTCGTCGACGGAAAGCGGGAAATTGCGGACTGATATGTTCGCCCGCGCCATTTGCGCCGACAATTCGCGGCACAAACGGTTATCGAATTTATGCACATTCTTCACCTCGAAAATCCTGCCTGCAAAAGAGGACATGCAAGTTTCCGACGTATAAAGATGGCTGTTCACATGCAGTTTTTTCAGTCCGTAATGCGACGAAATCATTCTGTACGCACCGGCTTTTAATATGGAAGCGTTCGGTTCGTAAAGATACCGGGCAATATCTTTTGCATACGTGGCAACGGCCGTTTTTTCTTCATTATAGCAAAACCGGAAGGACTGTTCTTCGTCGGAAGACGTGAAATTCACACAATATATTTTTACACCGGACTTGCCCGAAACGTCACACGGCTTCTTTCCGTCCGAAGAATAGCAGTCATGGGCTATTACAAGAAGCTCTTTGCAGTCATTTCTTACCGAGACGACGTGAACTTCCGCCACATCCGACAATTGAGACAGTACTTGATTTATATCAAGCATCGGAGAAAGTTTGACAATTATCTTAACATGTTTTTCACGAAGCAAAGGCCATATCCCTGTCAAATCCGGTTCGCAATCTTTCACGGCAAACATTCGCTTATTCCCGGCTCCCCTGCGCGCGGGATCTATATATAATACATCCGCCGCAGATAGCGGTTCCGAAAGCATAGCAGCCGGATCCGCTTTCCCGACAGCCAATCCTGTCTCCCTCCCGGTAATCAGATCTACTGCATCGCCGAGCCGGATGCTGACATTATGCGCTCCAAGCTGCTTCATATTATAAGCTGCCGTTTCGCAATATTCCGCGTTTCGCTCCACATAGGTCACCTGCCTCGCTTTTCGGGACAAAAAATAAGAATCTACGCCAAGTCCTCCGGTCAGATCAAGAACCGTGTCATCGCTGTCGACAAGGCGCTGTTTGTAAATAGCCGTTCGTTCGGACGAACATTGTTCGGCCGCAAGCACGGACGGGAATATCAGGTTGTCGTCAGCATACCACGAAGGCAATTTATCCCTTACCTGCCGCCGCGCCGCAATCTGCCTGACGGCAAACCGCAGGTCTATGTCTTTATAGTGCGATACCTTCAGCACAAGCTGCAGCACATCATCGTCAGCGTGCTCATGTATAAACTTACGTAAACTATCCGTCATTTGCATAAGCGCAAAAGTACATAAATTCCACATTCCAAATAAGAAAAACCGAAAATATGTCCTTTAACATATATAAAACCCTTTGCAAAGGCGAGTATATTTTAATATTACGGCCTCATGTTACGCACCCATTGCATATTTAATATTATAAACTCATGTTACGCAGCTGCCTGATTACAGAACTGCGCGATACGCCCCCGTCCCGTAATCGGATACGATTCTATACTGCACACGGCAAGAATTTGTGTATTACCGGCATACTCCGGACAGGATCAGGCTTGCATCAGTCTGACCATGTTGTTGAAGCCGTTCCCCCATACATCGTGGGCGCGGGCTTCCATGCATCGTGGAAGCAGGCTTCCATGCATCGTGGAAGCAGGCTTCCATGCATCGTGGAAGCAGGCTTCCATGCATCGTGGAAGCAGGCTTCCATGCATCGTGGAAGCAGGC